>CAIYWO010000265.1 GCA_903929925.1 uncultured beta proteobacterium
CGCTGCGATGGGTATTGGCTGCAACGCCCTCCTTAGAGGGCACATCAAACTGATCGATCATCAAACTGTCTTGCCCGCGGGTCATGGCAAGCCAGACTTCCGCCAACAAACGTGAATCAAGCAATGCGCCGTGCAAAGTGCGATGTGAGTTCAAGACGCCATAGCGCTCACACAAAGCATCTAGCGAATTCCGTTTGCCAGGATGCAACGTTTTGGCATGTGCCAGAGAATCTGTCACGCCCGCGCAGAAATTCGTCACGGTGTCGCGCTCTAGACGAGCGAGCTCAGCGTTCAGGAACTTAAGGTCGAAGGGCGCATTATGGATAATCAGTTCAGCGCCTTCAATGAACTTCAAAAAATCATCCACTTGATCTTTAAACCGTGGCTTATCTGACAGAAATTCCGTTGTTAAGCCGTGCACATCCAGCGCACCAGGATCGCTATCGCGATCTGGATTCAGGTATGTATGAAAATGATTGCCTGTTACCGTGCGGTTCAATACTTCGACTGCACCGATCTCAATGACGCGATGTCCGTGCGCAGGATCGAGTCCCGTTGTTTCAGTGTCGAGGATTATCCAGCGCATACGATTCGAACCATTCAGAAAAAAATAACAATCAAGGATGAATGCTGAGCATCATACCCTTCACATCTTGGCCCGTGCTTCTTCAACACCGCGGTTAGCCAACAGGTCAGCACGCTCATTACCGGGATCGCCCGCATGGCCCTTGACCCACTTCCATGTGATCGAATGTTTGGCCACTTCCTCATCCATCCGTTGCCAAAGATCTGCATTCTTCACCGGCTTTTTGTCGGCAGTACGCCAGCCACGTAGCTTCCAGCTATGAATCCACTCCGTCATCCCTTTCATGACGTACTGAGAGTCGACATGCAACAGCACTTTGCAAGGGCGCTTTAAAGCGCCCAATGCCTCAATCACGGCAAGCATTTCCATCCGATTATTGGTTGTCAGTGGCTCGCCGCCATGCAGCGTCTTTTCGACGCCCCCCATTTTCAGCAAGGCACCCCAACCTCCTGGGCCTGGATTGCCTTTGCAAGCGCCATCGGTCCAGATTTCAACTGCTTCTTCGTTTTGCATGCGCTCTACTTATTGAGGATCCGGGCGTTCAATGACCCGGTCGGTATTGTGTTGAAGTGCAACACCAGCTGCACGGGCGGCCACACGCTTAGACTGACGGGCCTTCCAGCGAGGAGTGAGTAGTCGCATACCTGGCACGCGCTTTACGGCGGACACGACATAGATGCCCCCGCACACTGGCCACCAGCGATTACCCGCCTGCTCTGCAAAAGAAAACCGCTCAATCCACTTTTTAGTGCTAAATGGCGGAACATAACAACCAAAGTGACCTAAATCGATATCAAATGAAAGAAGTTTGAACCAATCCTTGAGCCGCGGGAGTGAAACCTGTGCATGAGAGGGGACTGGCAAGTAGTTTTTGCCTGGCAAGCGGTTACGCGCCCCCCATAAGCTCCAAGGATTGAAGCCAGATAAGACAATTCGCCCCTCAGGCACAAGCACACGGTCCACCTCGCGCAACACCTCGTGAGGATGCTCCGTCAACTCCAAACCGTGAAATAACACCAATAAATCAATGCTTTGCGTCTCAAAAGGCAAAAACTCAGGCTCGGCTTGGACGACTCCTGCCCAGTCCTGACCCTGCATTTCTGCGGGTAACGTTGCACCGCAATACGCCTTAACCGGCATACGGTTAGCACGCAACAAATCCAACTCAGGCGTGCCAAGCTGAATGGCGTTGTACCCAAACACATCCGCAACGATCGCGTCGAACCGGGCCTGCTCCCATTCGCGGGCATATTGCCCGGAATCGGTTTGCAACCAGTCGCCGAGACTTACAATGGACGATTGTGTTGTTGACACGTGCTTCCCATAATTGAAGATGCCTGCTGAAAAAATAGTTGCGAACCACCTTGCCCCGGGCATTTACCCGGTCAGGGCTTTTAGCGACAACTACATCTGGCTGCTGACCAACGGGCAAACTGCCGCAGTCGTCGATCCGGGGCAGTCCGCACCTGTATTAGACACCCTGAAGCGCCACAACCTAAAGCTTGTCAGTATTTTACTCACGCATCATCATCAGGACCATGTCGGCGGCGTATCCGATTTAGTTGCGCATTCTGGCGCGCAAGTATTCGGTCCCGCCACGGAAGTGCTGCCCGTCTGCGACACGCTCTTGCAAGAAGACGATACGTTAGAAGACGCATCGCTCGGTTTTCGGCTAACCGTTCTAGACGTGCCCGGACACACGGCCGGACACATCGCCTACGCGGGTACGTTTGAGGGGGACTCCGTACTTTTTTGCGGGGACACGCTATTCGCCGCGGGTTGTGGGCGACTCTTTGAAGGGACTCCAGCCCAAATGGATGCCTCAATGGGCAAGCTTGCCGCCCTGCCGCCACAAACCCGAGTCTACTGTGCGCACGAGTACACCCTGTCGAATATGCGCTGGGCGCGTGCCGTCGAGCCAGACAATGAAGTGCTCGCGCGCTGGCAAGAGACTGCCCAAAAGACACGAGACCAAGACGAACCCACCCTGCCAAGCACAATCGCCCAAGAGCTTGCCTGCAACCCCTTCATGCGCGTACGGCAACCGACCGTCGCGCAAGCCGCTGCCCAATGGGCACAACGCTCACTTGCCAGCCCTGTCGAGGTCTTCGCTGCGCTGCGTGAGTGGAAAAACAACTTCCGTTGATGCTGATGCAAAAATTTCGTGCTCTTGTTTACGTCTTGTTGATGTGCTTGGCTGGTTGCGCAGGTCTCTCGGACAATAGCGGGCGGCTAGTCGCACAAGACACTTCCCGCACGATCGACCTGACCGTACCCGCACTCGATGTCTGGGAGCGTATTCGTCGCGGTTATGCCATCCCTAATTTGAATACTCCGCTCGTCGATAAATGGACGCGGTACTACGCCTCTCATCCAGAGGCAATGCAACGCATGGCCTCGCGCGCTGGCAAGTATTTGTATTACATCGTTGAAGAGATCAACCGGCGAGGCCTGCCTACCGAGTTGGCTCTACTTCCCTTTGTCGAAAGTGCATACAACCCAGTTGCCTACTCCAGCGCAAAAGCCTCAGGTTTGTGGCAGTTTATTCCTAGCACCGGCACACAATTTAAGCTCAAACAAGATTGGTGGCATGACCAGCGGCGCGATCCTATTGCTTCCACCAATGCAGCGCTCGACTACCTTTCATATCTCTTCGAGTTCCAGGGCGATTGGTATCTTGCACTTGCCTCCTACAACTGGGGAGAAGGTTCTGTAAAGCGCGCCATCACCCGAAACATGGCTACAGGCAAACCGACTGATTACTTATCTCTCAATATGCCGGACGAAACCCGTAACTACGTACCGAAGTTACAGGCCATCAAAAATATTGTCGCAGACCCAGAACGGTATGCGGTCCTGTTGCCCCAAGTAAGTAACGAGCCTTACTTCGTGACCGTAAAGAAGACGGTCAACGTCGACTTTACCGTCGCAGCAGAGTTGGCTGAAATGCCGCTTGAAGATTTTCAGGCACTGAACCCATCGTTTAATCAGTCTCTGATTTCGCCACAAGAGGATCACGTGGTGATTTTGCCGCGCGACAAAGTCGACATATTTAAAGCAAATCTCGCGCAATACAAAGGTGAGCTGTCGAGTTGGAAAATGTACGAGGCCCAACAAGGTGAGACCTTAGCCTCC
>CAIYWO010000266.1 GCA_903929925.1 uncultured beta proteobacterium
ATATCTGTTTGATGCAGTCCCAGCAAGGCGTAAATTTCTGCGTGCCGAACCAACTGAGTTCGGGCACTGTATTGATGCGATCGAACGTATCGCACTGGCCTTTCCCGAAGTCAGCTTTCGGGTGTTTCACAATGACCGCGCGGTACGGCAATGGTTGCCCGCCTCCGCGCTCAAACGTATCAGTGATGTGCTGGGCGACGAATTCAATGAACATGGCATCGAGGTCAATGCCGAAAGCGGCCCGATATCATTACTCGGCGTCATTACACGTCCGACGGCGGCGCGCGCCCGCGCAGATCGTCAATTCCTCTTTGTGAATGGTCGTCATGTACGCGACCGCACGGTCTCACATGCAATACGTAGCGCTTACGCCGACGTTCTCCACGGTGACCGCCAACCCGCCTTCGTCTTATTTTTGCAGATTGACCCAACCGCTGTTGATGTCAACGTACACCCGGCCAAGCACGAGGTACGCTTTCGCGATACCGGCGCAGTGCACCGCTTTGTCTCGCACACGGTGACACAGGCTTTAGCCGGCACAGCGGGCGCACATCAAGTCGACGCCGCGAGCACAACGAACCAAAGTGGACAGTCTTGGTCACCCGGTAGCGGCTTCGTTAGCGCACCAAACACAGCGCGACCTTATTCGTCATCCCCCTCACAGTCCCAGCCAACTTGGCAACAAGGTTCACAGTCCGCTCTGCATCTCCGAGAGCCCACCGGCACCTCTGGCGGCCTGCGCGCTTGGGAAACGCTATACCAACCGGCAGCGCAAGATGTTCCCACCTGGCCGTTGGGTCGCGCCTTGGCTCAGGTACATGGCATCTATATCTTGTCCCAGACAAGTTCCGGTCTTGCTCTGATCGACATGCATGCAGCGCATGAACGTGTCGTCTACGAGCAGCTTAAGCAAGCACTGGACGCACAGGCCTTGCCGCAGCAGACTCTTTTAGTACCGGTGGTATTTCGCGTCACCGACAAAGAAGTTGCGCTAGCTGAAGAATGCAAAGAGCAACTCACAGCCCTTGGCTTTGAAATGGCTGCTTCGGGACCACAAGCCCTGACCCTGCGTTCGGTACCAGCACTGCTTGCACGCGGAGACCTCGAGGCTCTCGCACGCGGCGTGCTGCGCGATCTTGAACAAGTGGGCGCCAGCCAATTACTCACAGAACAACGTAACACCCTACTTGCAACGATGGCCTGTCATGGCGCTGTGCGCGCCAATCGCCAACTTTCGATCGAAGAGATGAATGCGCTGCTGCGACAAATGGAACAAACAGAGCGTGCTGATCAATGTAACCACGGACGTCCAACCTGGGTGCACTGGAACGTATCCGAGTTAGACAAATTCTTTTTGCGCGGTCAATGAACCACAGCATGGAAGAGCCGCTGCTATGTTTAGCAGGCCCAACGGCGTCAGGGAAAAGCGCTGCCGCACGCGCGATTGCAGCGCGCTGGCCAGTCGAAATCATTAACGTTGACTCCGCGACGATTTACCGTGGCATGGATATTGGCACGGCAAAGCCTTCAAAGGCCGAGCAGAGCGAAACCGCGCACCATCTGCTGGACATTCTGGATCCGCTCCAAGCATATTCAGCTGCAAGCTTTCGTCGCGATGCCTTACGTTGTGTCCAAGAAATCCGCGCACGCGGCAACATACCGGTCTTAGCGGGCGGGACGATGCTTTACTTCAAAGCCCTGCGCGATGGACTGAACGACTTGCCCGGTGCAGATCCAGAAATTAGGCTCGAACTTGAACAACGCGCTGCCAAGCTGGGCTGGCCGGCCATGCATGCGGAGCTCGCGCAGATCGACCCAGAGACTGCAGCGCGATTGTCTCCTAACGATAGCCAGCGCATTCAACGTGCTCTGGAGATCTGGCGCCTGAGCGGCACACCGATGTCTGCGCTACTTAACGCGCCGGCTCAGCAAGACAAACCGATTAAGACGCTTACGCTAAGCCTCGAACCAACCGAACGTAGCGTCCTGCACCAAACCATTGAAATCCGTTTTGATGTAATGCTTGAGGCGGGTCTTTTAAAAGAAGTGCAGGCTTTACACGATCGCGGAGACTTGCACACAAGTCTCCCCTCTATCCGGTGTGTTGGCTATCGACAGTTTTGGAGCCTGCTGGACGGTGAAATCGATTATCCAGAGGCGCGACTGCAAGCGATCGCAGCCACCAGACAGCTCGCCAAACGTCAACTCACTTGGTTACGCAGTCTGCCTGAGCGCAAAACGATCGAAGCCTGCACGCCGGCCACCGTCGAAACGGTGATTCGGCAAGTTGCCGCAGTACTTGATTAAACAACCACCGTTTGCGCATCCGTTGTCTGACATTGCTGGATGACACCCAGACTGTAGACTGTCTCGCCTTGCGCAGTCAGCGCCTTGCTAATTGCTGTCGCATCTTGGGCGCTGACCACAACAACCATACCGACACCGCAATTAAAAACGCGGTGCATCTCAGTGTCAGCCACCCCGCCTTGTTGTTGCAACCACGTGAAGAGTTTGGGCATTTGCCATGCATCACGCTGCAGCTTAGCTTGCAGCCCTGGCTGCAAAATCCGCGGCACGTTATCGAGCAAGCCGCCACCGGTAATGTGGGCGAGTCCCTTCACCTTTGGACCAAATTCCTTTAAGACAGCCAGCACGGGCTTGACATAGAGCCGCGTTGGCGCCATCACCACGTCTGCCAGTGGCTGTCCGAAAAAGTCCTGTTCTGGCTTTGCTCCAGCGCGCTGCAAAATCTTGCGCAGCAAGGAATACCCGTTGGAGTGCGCTCCACTCGAGGCTAGCCCCAACACAACGTCGCCCGGCTGGATCGACTTACCATCAATCAGCGCCGACTTCTCAGCCGCACCTACCGCAAAGCCAGCCAAGTCGTACTCACCGTCTGGGTACATGCCAGGCATTTCTGCAGTTTCTCCGCCAATCAAAGCACAACCCGAGAGTTCACAGCCGCGGGCAATACCGCCCACCACTTGAGCTGCCACGTCGACCGAGAGCTTGCCGCAGGCAAAATAATCTAGAAAAAACAGTGGCTCGGCGCCTTGCACCAAAATGTCGTTCACACTCATTGCAACCAGATCGATACCCACGGTATCGTGCCGCTGCCAATCAAACGCCAATTTCAGCTTGGTGCCCACGCCATCGGTACCAGAGACAAGAACCGGCTCTTTGTAGCGCTTGGGCACCTCAAATAACGCTCCAAATCCACCAATCCCAGCCAAGACCCCTTCGCGCATTGTGCGAGCCGCCAGCGGCTTAATACGGTCTACTAGGGCATCGCCTGCGTCAATATCGACGCCAGCATCACGGTAAGTCAGAGGAGCTTGTGGTTGAGTCATGGGGAAAAGTCGCTGTTGTGTGACAATTGTGGGGTTTGAACCATCATTTTTACCAATTTTACGATGAGTCGATGAGTCGGCAGTTACTTCTGGAAATCATCCCCGCTCAGGGACCGACACTTAAGGCGACGGTTATGGGTGCTAACGCACCAGCCGTGGCCGCTGTGGCGGGCCTAGAACGTGGGCGGGCGCTGTATCTGTGGGGGCCGCCAGGCTCCGGGCGCAGCCATCTGCTGCGGGCAATCGCGGGGGCCAGACCGACCCTTTTACTGGGTGCAGGCACTTCAGCCACCGCCATGATGGCCTTGGCAACGAACCCAACCCTCGAAAAAGCCGCGGAAGTCATCGCAGTTGACGACATTCAGGAGCTCGATACTCCGCAGCAGGCGGCTGTGTTTGCCCTGTACAATCGCTGGCGAGAGTTAGCCTCCACGACATCGGCCTTCGCGATCGTCGTCACTGGGGACCGCGCACCGCTTTCGATGTCTTTGCGCGAAGATTTACGTACCCGTTTGGGCTGGGACCTTGTGTTTCGACTTGAGCCACTCTCGGATGCCGACAAGTCCGAGGCCCTCGTGACCTATGCGAAACAGCAAGGCTTACCGCTCTCTTCCGAGGTACTGGAGTGGATGTTGACACATTATTCACGTGACATTCGTCAGCTCTTCGCTTTAATCGATGCCTTAGACCGCTACTCTCTGTCCAAGCACCGTACGATCACGGTTCCTCTCGTACGAATGATGCTAGCTGACCGTGAATTTCTGCAATCATGACCCATAAAAAACTTGCTCTGTTCGACTTAGATCACACACTACTCCCTCTGGATAGCGACTATCAATGGGCCGTGTTTATGGCCGAAACAGGTCGAGCCGGAGATCCTGCCGAGGCACTGCGACGCAACCAGGAACTGATGGATCGTTACAACGCGGGCGATCTCACCGCTGAGCAAGCTGCCGAGTTCATGCTCGGCCTGCTAGCAGCACATCCTCCGCATTTACTGGCAGCATGGCATGAGGAGTTCATGCAAAAAGTGATTCGTCCGGCGATGACTGCACAAGCGATTGCGTTAGTCGAGAAACACCTACAGGCCGGCGACCTATGTGCAGTCGTGACTGCGACGAATAGCTTTGTTACCTCACCGATTGCCCGGGCCTTCGGCATTCCGACACTGATCGCAACGGAGCCTGAATATCAGGCTGGGCGCTACACCGGCAAAATCGCAGGCACACCCAGTTTTAAACATGGCAAAGTCATTCGCGTGCAAAGCTGGCTTGCCAGCCTAGGCAAAACCTTGCAAGACTTCGAAACTTCACATTTTTACAGCGACTCATCAAACGATCTGCCTTTGCTCGAAGTTGTCACCCACCCAATCGTCACCAACCCAAGCCCTGGATTGTTAGCGGTCGCGCAGGAACGCGGTTGGCCCGTACTAAACCTGTTTAATCAGCTGTCCGATAAAAAATCCTGATGATCACCGATACACTCAAACGCTTTGTTGGCA
>CAIYWO010000267.1 GCA_903929925.1 uncultured beta proteobacterium
GCTTGAGTTGGAGATTGACCTAAGGCCTGCGTGCTAGCGACTGCAGCAACAGACGCAGCAGAGCCTTTTATGAAATCACGACGTGATGACTGGCGCATTGTTATGTCTTTCCTGGGATATTGGTTTTGTAGATTTGGTTTTGAACATTTAAAGGTATCGGTTGACTCTCTGAAGCCGGAATCATCACTTCTATGTACGATGCGCCGTCATACGCATTGGCTTTTTTGATTGCAGCATCTAGCTCCGCCACTGTGCTGACCCTTGCAGCAAACCAAGTATCACAACCCATGGCAGCGGGGATCTGTGCGTAATTCCATTTCGCCAACTCATCGTAAGAAGGCCCGATTTCGCTGAGTACGTTCTCAACGCCAAAGATATTGTTATTCAATACAAAAATAATGGGCTTAATCCCATAACGCCCCATCACACCGATTTCATTCGCGGTTAACTGATGAGACCCATCGCCTGTCACCAGAATCGTTCTACCCTTCTTATTAGCCATACAGACGCCCTCTGCCGCTGGCGTCGCCCACCCAATAGAACCCCATAACGTCTGCGTTTGAAAACCCACCCCGTCAGGCAATAACATAGGGGTGGTATGCATAATGCAGGTTCCCGTCTCGACAACTAAGACGTCGCCCGACTTCAACAGGCTTTGTAAGCGAGGATAAAAATTATCCGATGATGTTGGATCAGTGGCTGCACCGACTATTGGCATGACAGATTGGGAAGACTTGATGGACAAGTTTGAACTAGCACCCACACGCTTAGTCAAACCCTCGAGCATGTCACCCAAGGTAACGCCTGTAAAAATGGTGCCGCCCATTCGAACGAATTGATCACCCAAGACAATCAATTTTGTCGAAGTGATATTGTCAGTCCAAAACGTCGTGTTGAAATCTTCAAACACCACACCACCAAGATCCAGCACGAGGTCTGCACCTTCAACAGTCGCTTTTAAATCCACTGGGCTGGAACCCATTCCGCTATAGATGCCCAAGTAGCCTGGATGTGACTCGGACAGAACACCCTTATCCATCGGCGTGGTGGCAAAAGAAAGCTTGGAAGCGTTCAAGAAATTTAGCAGAGCAGTCGTTAACCCGTAATTGGCCACAAACTGTGTGGGCAACGCGATGGTGTTGTTGCTTGCCTGCATTTTGCCGATAACAAAATCAATGGCGGCCTCCAATGCAGCGGGATCGCTGTGGGTCCTTTTGATTTGCGATAGCGGCACACCTTTCACTGGCGTGCCGATGACGGGCATTTTACCCAAATCCATCGGCACCGAAATATAGGCTGGCGCACTTAAACGTAATGCTTCACGAATGACACGCTCCATCTCTTCAATCACGTTGTCGGGTGTCAGATTGGCAGAGACACAACACGCAGATTCAGAGGCAGCCTTGAAGTTATTAAACACACCGTCACCTAGTGTGTGATGCGTAATTAGACCCTGTCTTTGTATTTGAGTGCTCGGTGCACCCACGATATGAAAAATTGGCAACCGCTGTGCCCGGGCGCCCATCACGCCATTCAAAGCACTGAGCTCGCCTACCCCATAGGTAGTCGACAAAATCGACACACCGTTGATCCTTGCATAGCCATCGGCCGCATAGGCAGCATTCAACTCATTAGCGCAAACAATCCATTGAAGACGGTCGCATGCCTCAATGGCATCGTCAAAAGGAAACGAATAATCGCCTGGAACCCCAAAGACTCGATCGATACCCAAATCGGCCAAGCGATTAACGACATACTCTGCAACGGTAGGGGTAGCGGTGACCATGGACATTTCCGATGAAATAATGATTTACAAGACAGTTTAAAGGGCAAACTGTTAACGTCTTCTAATATAGCTTGTGCCTGCCTAGCCCCTCAATGCGCGGTAAGCAGCATGAACCGCCGGCACTAGCGAGGCGTGCAACGTACCGAGTTTGGGTATTTGTCCCTCGGGTGCAGCAGGCGGCACCGAGAACCAGTCGGTGTTGTAGCGTACGCAACCCTTACGTGAACCTGCGGCGCCTCGTCATCAAATACTTTAAGAA
>CAIYWO010000268.1 GCA_903929925.1 uncultured beta proteobacterium
AAGAGCTGATGTCGAACTGGCCACAAAAAGATATTCGCTTTATCGTCGTCACCGATGGTGAACGTATTCTTGGGCTGGGTGATTTGGGTGTGGGTGGTATGGGAATACCCATCGGCAAACTTGCACTCTACACCGCGGTTGCGGGCGTCCCGCCAGAACTGACACTGCCGATTACGCTTGACGTCGGTACCAACAATCAAACTTTACTGGATGATCCGTTATACCTGGGTCTGCGGCAGCAACGTGTGCGTGGCGACGCGTACCACGCGTTTATCGCAGAATTCGTCGATGCGGTGCAAGCGCTTTATCCGAAATGTTGTTTGCAATGGGAAGACTTCGCTAACTTCAATGCTGTGTCGATTCTCGAAACATACAAAGACAAAATCTGTACCTACAATGATGATATCCAAGGCACAGCGGGTATCGCACTCGCGGGGCTGTATGCGGCGCTGCGCATCACTGGCCAGAAGCTGACTGACCAACGCTTTCTGTTCATGGGAGCCGGTTCTGCGGCTACTGGTATCGCCGAGCTCATTAGTGAAGCGATGGTGATGGAAGGCCTGACAATCGAGGAAGCGCGCGCGCGTAACTGGTTGTTTGATATCAACGGATTAGTGGAGTCGACCCGCACCGACTTGGCTGACTTCCAGAAGCCTTTTGCGCATCAGCATGTACCTTGTAAATCGTTTGTCGATGCAATTAACGCCATCAAGCCAAACGGCATTGTGGGTGTCAGCACAGTTCCCAAACTCTTTAATCAGGCTGTGATCGAGGCGATGTCCAAGGTCAATGCGCAACCAATTATCTTCCCCTACTCTAACCCGACATCGCGCTCGGAGTGTACGGCCGAAGAAGCCTACAAATGGTCAAACGGTCAGGCAATCTTTGCCAGCGGAAGCCCGTTTGATCCTGTGACAGTGGGGACCAAGACCTTCGTTCCCGGTCAAGGCAATAACGTCTATATTTTTCCTGCAATGGGTATGGCTGTGCTGGCCACCGAAGCCAAACGCGTGACGCAACAAATGTTTATCGTTGCCGCCAAAGCTGTCGCAGAGCAAGTCACGCAAGAGGACTTGAATACAGGTCTCATTTATCCCCCTCAATCACAGATTCTGAATGCCTCGCTTCACACCGCTGCAAAAGTCGCGGCTTATGTGTTTGATAACGGCTTAGCCCGCGTCGAACGCCCGAAGGATATCGCGGCAAATATCAAGGACCTGGCTTACAAACCTGTTTATGTCGACTGATCGGATTGCAAGCGTCCTCCGAGCCGCAGCACTTCTCCATGCCAATGGCCAGACAACACAGCGGGTCATAGACGCGACGACCCAATTGGCGCGTGCCTACGGTTACGAAGCCATCGTTCTGCCGCAGTGGGATGTTGTTTTGTTGCGCTTTCGCGCTCTCGGTGCCGATGCGCACACGCTTTGGCGCGATGAGGCCATCCACATCCGTCCGACTGGTGTCGATATGAATAAGGTGGCGCAAACCACCCAGTTGATCGATCACCTCTGTGCCTTACCCTCACCGCTTAGTGAGGAAGAGGTTTTGCGCTCTGAACAGGCGCTCAGCGCAATTGCGACACTTAAACCCAGTAGCGCTGTACGTTTTGTATTCATGGCAGGCTTCGGTGCCTCGGCACTCGGTGTGATTTTTGGTGTAACAAGCCTGCTCACGCTCACTTTGATTTTTTTTGCTGCAACGCTGGGCGCGATCTTGCGCCGGGCATTGGCGGGCGAAAATCTTTTTGTACAGCCCCTCGTTGCTGCCACAGTCGCAGGTCTCGTCGGTGGAGTCGCCCAGCAAATATTCAAAGATGCACAACTGCAGTTTGTTCACATTACCCCTTGCCTGATGCTTATGCCCGGCGCTCAAATCTTGAATGCTTCGATTGATTTAGCAAGAGGTCGCTTGACCCTGGGGACGGCACGGCTGACGTACTGGCTCATGATTTTGTTAGCCATCTGCACCGGGCTGCTGATCGGACTCACCCTGTCCAATGGCTCCTTAGCTGATAACTTGCTGTCTACTAAAGTGCCACTCTGGCTTGATATCTTAGCTACGGGCATTGCCGTAGCCGCTTTCGGCACGCTCTATGCCCTGCCTTGGCGCATTCTGGTTGCGCCGATTCTGGTCGGAATGCTTTGCCATGCCAGTCGCTGGCTGATACTAGAAAGCGGTGGCGGGATTGTGCTCGGATCTTTTGTTGCCTGTCTCATCGCTGGCATCAGCACGGCAATCTTGGCAAGACACTTGAAACTTCCGTTTGCTGCCCTCGCCTTTAGTGCGGTGGTATCGATGATGCCAGGAATGTATATCTTCAAACTCTCCAGTGGTCTGGTCGAGGTTTATCTGGCGGCCAGCACAGCCACCTTGCCGATGTTAGCTAAGGTTATGTATAACGGAACCGCAACCTTTCTAATCGTGATGGCAATGACACTAGGGCTAATTGTGCCGAAAATGTTAATCGATAGCTGGCTTGATAAACGAATATGAATAATTCTCCTCTTTACAATCAGGCAAGTCAGATGGACATCGCTGTAGGCGCCTATGACCGGACTGTGGCTCTACTAGATGGTTCGGTCCAAGTTGAAGGCTTCAACACACGTTTTATTGCGGGTGATTTAGAAGAGATTTTTGCCCAAGCCTTTACGTCTGCGCCATTTCCTGTCACCGAACTCTCCTTTAGTAATTTTTTGATCTCTAGCGCGCGCGGCACTTGCCCCTACGTCGCCCTGCCCATCTTTCCCTCTAGATGTTTTCGTCATTCGGCCATCTACGTTCGATCGGACGCCGGCATCAAATCGCCTGCTGATTTGCGGGGTAAACGCATTGGTACGCGTGAGTATTCCAACACACTGTCCTTGGTTGTTCGGGGAATACTGACAGATGAATATGGCTTCTCA
>CAIYWO010000269.1 GCA_903929925.1 uncultured beta proteobacterium
AAACAAGCCCGTTCGACAGCATCGCGGGCCGAGAGCATTTCCAAGGCCCATTGGGTGGGTTCACTTACGTTTTTGTAGAGCTGCTGTACTGCGGCTTCGGCTCTATCACCGTAGCCCCATACCATCGGCGCGCACTCTGCGATATCCGAGGCCGGAAAGGCCATGCAAAAACTCAGGACTGTATCGAATTCGCGATCAAAATCGGCGAGCTCTTCGTACCGTGATTTTGCGGGCTCAAGCCAAGTGCTTTGCGCATTGAGTGGAATGAGATAGGGTAGCCGGCGGTAGGCGAGTGGCTCTTTTGCACCACGTTGTAGGCGCCGCTTTAATAGCTTAGCGGCGAGTTCGCCGGTCTTCGCCATATCAACGTGCGGATAGGTGCGATAAGAGGCAAGCGCATCGGCTTCAGCCAGCATGCGATGCGTGACGTTCGCATGTAGATCCAAACTCGCAACGATAGGCAGATTCGGGCCGACAATCGCTCGTATGCGCGCAATCAGTTCACCCTCGGTATCGTCAACGTGCTCAGCGACTGCGGCGCCGTGAAGATCAAGATAGACCGCGTCGAAACCGCCTTGCCGAATATCACTCAAAATCGAATCACTAATACGCTCAAAGGCATCTCGCGTGACGTGGGCAGAGGGGATTGCGCCGCACCAAGAGCCCGGAATAAGTTGCCATCTTTCGAGCCGAGCCACTTCCATGAAGCCAGCAATCGGAATATTCACGTCGCGCAAACTATCCAACATCGGCTGGCCTTTTATGAAGGCCGGAAAGGATTCTCCACGATTAAAAGCAGCCCAGTCCGCCTTGGTGGGCGCAAAGGTGTTCGTTTCATGCTGATAACCGGCGACGTAGATCTTCAAAGGTTCGCTCCCAGTGGGCTGCTTAAGTTATGGTGATGTCAAATTCTAACGCCGACCGTTCGCCATTTTGATTGCTTCGGGTTGTCGTCGCAAGGTCAGCATGCTGAGCGCTCCGAAAAACGGACCGATTGCGAGTGCGATGAAGGCGTAGCGCCAGCCAACTAGCTCGGCTGCTTGTCCGATGAGCCAGATCGACCCGGCAGTCAGGAGAAATCCCAGACTTGTTTGCATTGTTAACACGGTCCCGATCAAGCGCGGGTCAGCAAGCTCGGCAGTTGCCGCTGAAAATTGTGCCGAATCGGCCACAACGGTCATCCCCCATATTGCGGCAATGTCGATAACCACTGTCGGGCCAAGCTCTACGGAAAATCCAATGAGGAGCGCGCAGGCGCCGCTCAGTAGAAGTGCACCAATGGTTGTGACGGTGCGACCGAAGTGATCGGCAAGCAGACCTGCAAGCAAACAGCCAATGGCTCCGGCAGTCATGACGAGGAATGTCACGAGTGATATTGAAGATTGGCCGAGCTCCACTTGCAGGCCAGAGGTGGGAAGTGCCCAGATAAGAAAGCTGCCAAGCCACGCCCACATTGCATAGAGCTCCCACATGTGACCGAGATAGCCCCCCTGTGCGAGGAGGATTGGCTTGTTATGGAAAAGAGATTTTAGGTCTGACCACTGAAAAGTTGTTGACTTTGCATGCTTAGGTCCAAGTCGGACAAAGTGAATGGAGACTGCGGCGATAAGTGCGCAGCCACTCGCCAGAGAAATAGGAAGTTGCCAGCTCACACTCGTGAAAGCATAAAAAAGGTGGGGCATCGCCGAGCCTAGTGTTACCGCTCCTACTAAGGAGCCCATCAGCAGGCCCATGTTTCCCGCGGCCCAACCGGCCGCGAGCTTCATGCCAACTGGGTAAATACCCGCCATGCAGACCCCCGTGGCGAATCTCAGGGCAGGGGCAGTCGGGTGATCGAGGCCGTAGGCTAGCAGAGCACCATTGAACAGCGCCCCAAGCAATGTGGCAGCTGAGAAGATTGTGCGTGAGTCGAAGCGATCGGCTAACCCGAAGAGAGCGCTTGTTAGCGTCCCCGCAACAAAACCAAGTTGTACCGCATAGGTCAAGGCAGCGGCCGCACTGACCGAGATCTGGCCTGAGTCCAACAGGCTCGGTACCGCAGCGGAGGCAGAGAACCATAATGCCATCGCAGCGATCTGACAGAAGACAATCAAACCGATCGACAGTCTGCGTGCGCTCACGGTTAAGTTAGGATTGTGCATAGAAACAATGCGAGGCAAAGTTTGGCAAACTATTTAGTCGCTAAGCCCGCATTAAAAACATTCTTGTCTTTGATGATTGAGCAGTCGTTTTTGCCATTCAGGCACAACTCTGCTCGCTTGTTATTAAAGTACATCATATGCTTGCTGTAAAACAGAGACGTCCAGCGGTTCATGAGTTCAACATCGACATCTGGCGCGAAGCGCGGTATCCATTGGCGCAAGCGCGCGGTGCTCTCGTCAATGAGGTGAATGCCTCTATAGTTTCCATGCAATCCGACGGTGGCGTCGTCACCTTCAAGTTTTCGGGTAACGCCACCAAGCCACATGCGCGAGCATGAAGATAAGCAAAATCCTTCGATGCTGGTAGAGATGTTATTTTTTCGGATTGTTTCTCCGATGCAGTAACCAGTATTTGCGTTGCCGCCATTTGAGTTACTGAGCATGACCAGATCGATCTTGGTTGTGCTGAGAATTTGTTTGAGCTTATCGCATTCGCCACCCACAACCGCACCGGACAAGTGAACTGTTGAACCTGTGACTGTGATGTCCATCGATACAGCCTGTTGGCAAAATATCGCCATTGATAGTCCGACAAACTTTTTGATGGCGCTGATCATAAGTGTCCTTGGACGAAGAATGTTAGTGAGGCTACTTGTTTGCTTGGAGCGTTGCGTGATCTAGGTACAGCCGTACGCCCAGCGAACCTGAATCATTTAGAACTGGCGTCTTTCTAAGACAGATTTCAAGGGATACTATTTCTGCATATTGAGCGCACGCGCTGACAATGCGTGTCATGAGGCGCTCCTGCGTTTCGTAGTGTTGGTCACCTGCAAGACGCTGAATTTCGATGACTAGGGGATCGTAGTCGAATACCTTGTGCATCGAGTCTTCATCGATCAAAACAAGTTTTGGATCAATACCGAGTGTTAAGTCCAAGAGATGTTCTTTTGGACGGACGGCACCTGGTCCATAGCTTCCAATTTTTGTATCTATCTTTATCCCACGTAACTCGATGAAGGCTTGTGACTTCATTGTTGTGCAATCCGGCTTGCTAAATGATAGCCACTCAGCCAGCCACCTTCGACCCGACCGCCGTTCAACCAATCGCCACACATACCTATTTGCAGCGCTTGATTGAGATAAAAACCTGGTGTTGACGTGGCCGAGCCGCTCGCGTAACGCCAGCGATGAATCGCTATGTCTGCGCTTGTGCAATCTAGTCCTACTTTCTTTGCACAAGCTAGTATTTGCTCCGTTACTTGCTCTTTATCTAGCTCGATAAATTCCTGGCTCCAAGCTGCATTTGCGTGGATTGTCCAAGACTCTAGACCTTTGCGAGTCGGCTTTGAGAGGTTTCTTGAAATCCAGCTGATGAGCTCTTTATTAACAAAAGCGGCCTCAAAGGGCACGTTTTGTTTTTCTTTAAAGCGCGCCATGATTGTCCAACAGCCTTTCATATTGGAGTTCTCAGTAAGCGCTTTGATCTCCGGATGGATATGCTGGGCGAGGGCCAAGGCTTGTGGTCCTGGTATGGCCAAGATTAGTTCATCAA
>CAIYWO010000270.1 GCA_903929925.1 uncultured beta proteobacterium
CTGGGCGCGCAAGCAACTGTGTGTGGCGGCGGACGTTACGACGGATTGATCGAGCTTGTTGGCGGAAAGCCCGCTCCAGCGGTAGGATTTGCGATTGGCATGGAGCGTTTGCTGGATTTATGGGGGCAGTATCAACCCGAAGCGCCTCAAACTGAATGCGAAGTGTATTTTGTGCACCAGGGCGAGGCAGCCCAGCGTCGCGCTGCTGTGCTCGCTGAAGCCTTGCGTGATGCTGGGATTTCTACGATCGTGCATGCTGGCGCAGGAAGTTTTAAATCGCAGTTCAAACGTGCCGACACGAGTGGTGCAGCGATTGCGGTTATTCTTGGGGATGACGAGTTGGCTGCGGGTATGGCGTCAGTCAAGATGTTGCGTGCTCAGAACGCGAGCGAGCCTGCTGGGCAACAACAAGTGTCACTGGATAATTTAGTGGCTTTTTTGAAAGAGAAGGTTAAATAAGAATGGCTTACGATCTTGACGAACAAGAACAACTAGACCAGCTCAAAGCCTGGTGGAATAAATACGGTACGTTAGTGGTGACTCTTTTAGTCATTGCAACAGCTGTCGCTGGAAGCTGGCGCGGATGGCAATGGTATGAGGGTAACCAGGCTGTGCAAGCGCGCGGGTATTTTGAAGCGCTTGAAGAGGCTGGTCGTCAAAAGGGTGATGAGTCGGTTGCACGTATTAATGCCGCCATGCAGACGTTACGTACAGATTATTCCGCTACGGACTACGCAGCGCGTGGTGCCTTAGTCGCTGCCTCGGCACTAGCCGAGCGTAATGATGTGGTTGCAGCGCGTGCGCAACTTGAATGGCTCGTGAAGTCTAAGCATGCTGCGTTGGTGCCGGTCGCCAAACTGCGTTTGGCGGGTTTGTTGTTTGAACAGAAAGAGTTTGATGCGGCGCTTGCTCAGCTCAAGGACCCTTCGGCTTCTTTCGCCGGACTGTACGCAGACCGACGTGGCGATATCCTTGCCGCACAAGGCAAGGGCGCTGAAGCCCGTAGCGCATGGACGCAAGCGATCGAGCTGCTTGGTGTGATCAATCCCTTGACCCCGGTAGTCAAACTCAAATTAGATGCGCTCGGAGCCTAATATGAATTTTTCGTCCATCAGTCGGTTTGTGCGTTTGGGTACTGCGGCGTGCCTCTTTATAGCCCTCGGTGGCTGCGCGCTGATTACGGGTGACGATGGACGATATAAGCCCGCAGTACTGACAACCTATCCTGCAGGTTTGGCGGTGCAGGTTGGCTGGAAGGTGCAGATCGGCAGTGGCTCTGGCGTAGGCTTTGCGCCCGCTGTAGTGGATCAGGCCGTGTATGGCGCCGCAGCCAATGGAGCAGTCGGCAAGTATGACGTCAGCACCGGCAACGCGATTTGGAGCGCAAAACTTGACGTCCGACTGACGGCTGGTGTGGGGAGCGACGGGAAAACGACTGCGGTTGTGGCACGTGATGGTACGGTGATTGCGCTGGACGATACGGGCGCTGTCAAATGGCGCTCCAAAGCAACGAGTGATGTGTCGGTTCCGCCAGTGGTAGGCTACGGCGTCGTTGTCGTGCGTAGCGGTGACTATCGTATCCAGGCCTTCAATGCAGAGACGGGCGACCGAATCTGGAACGTGCAGCGTCCTGGTCCGGCATTGGCGTTGCGCGCCCCAGCGCGGATCGCGTTGTACGATGGCTTGATTATTACGGGCATTCCTGGCGGCAAGTTGATTGCGATTAACGCAGTGTCCGGAGATGTGCAGTGGGAAGGAATTGTTGCTGCACCCAAAGGTTCAACAGATCTTGAGCGCGTCAATGACGTCGTTGGCTTGCCTGTGCTGGCACCACCTCTGCTGTGCGCGGTCGCGTTTCAAGGCCGCATTCTTTGTTTTGATCTGGCCTCGGGTGGGCGTGCCGTCTGGAGTAAGAATTTTTCAAGTGCAGTCGGTCTAACGATCGATAGAACGCAGGCTTATTCGCCTAATCAGTCTGATGCGGTGTCGGCTTTCGCCCTGAAAGATGGCGCACTGAACTGGACCCAAGATGCCTTGCGGTATCGCAAGTTAACAAGCCCAGCGGTGCTTGGTAATGCGGTTGCGGTGGGCGATTATGAGGGGTATGTACATTTCATGGCTGCGGATGATGGACGTTTACTCGCCCGCATTGCCGTTGGAGGAGGCCAGATTAACGCTCCTTTGATTGCGACACCCCAGGGTGTGCTCGTTAATACCGGCGACGGTTCTCTTGTTTTGATTGTGTTGAAATAAATATTGTGTCTGTAAAGCCTGTCGTTGCCCTTGTAGGACGCCCGAACGTTGGAAAGTCGACGCTTTTTAATCGGCTCACGCGTTCGCGTTCGGCGTTGGTTGCCGACTTTTCTGGTCTAACCCGAGATCGTCATTACGGGGAAGGGCGGGTTGGCGATACGCCCTTTATTGTGGTGGATACGGGCGGTTTTGAGCCTGTCGCGAAAACCGGCATCCTGCATCAAATGGCGCGCCAGACCAAGCAGGCGATTGCAGAAGCTGATGTCGTCGTGTTTTTGGTCGATGCACGTGCTGGTCTAAATGCGCACGATCACGACATTGCCCGCTTGTTGCGTAAGCTTGGACAAAAAGTCGTGCTCTGTGTGAACAAAGCCGAGGGGATGCAGCACGGTAGCGCCGTCGCAGAGTTTCATGAGCTTGGGCTCGGACTGCCTTGTCCTATCTCGGCTGCGCACGGTGACGGGATCGCGGATCTGATCGAGCACGCGCTTGAGGGACTCGGAGAAAAAATCGAAGACGAAGTGTATGACGCGGATGAGGCCGAGCCGAGCCCGGACGCCTTAGCGAGCGATGCGCCCGAGCCTGCTGAGCCTGTTATTCACCATCGGATCAAGTTGGCCATCGTTGGTCGGCCAAACGTTGGGAAGTCCACCTTAATCAATACCTTGCTTGGCGAAGAGCGCGTCATTGCGTTCGATATGCCCGGTACGACACGCGATGCGATTGAAATTGAGTTCGATCGGGGGGGTAAGCAATACACCCTGATTGACACGGCAGGTCTGCGCAAACGCGGTAAGGTGTTTGAAGCGATCGAAAAATTCTCAGTGATTAAAACCTTGCAAGCCATTGAAGCGAGCAATGTTGTGCTCCTGATGATTGATGCACAGCACGAAGTCTCTGAGCAGGACGCGCACATCGCTGGTTTTATCCTCGAGACAGGGCGGGCGCTGGTTGTTGCAATTAATAAATGGGATGGTCTCGATCCCGAACATCGCGAACGTATTCAACGTGAGTTCGATCGCAAGTTAAGATTTCTGTCGTTTGCGCGCGTGCATACGATTTCAGCCTTGCGCGGGCAAGGGATCAACACCGTCTTGCGTTCTGTTAATGCCGCGCATGCCGCCGCGTTTACTAAGTTGTCCACGCCACGACTGACGCGCGAGCTGCAGGCAGCGATTGAGCAACAGCCGCCACCGCGCAAGGGTATTTTCCGTCCCAAAATGCGCTATGCGCACCAAGGTGGGCAGAACCCTCCGTTGATTATTATTCACGGCAATGCTCTGGATGCCATCCCGGATTCTTATCGTCGCTACTTGGAAGGGCGTTTCCGTGATGAGTTTGAGCTTGCCGGCACGCCATTGCGCATTGAATTCAAGTCATCCTACAACCCCTACGCTGATAATTGATCGTTTAAACACGGACTGCGAGCCCTCATGAGTCGTTTCTGGAATAGTCTGGTTTCCAAATTAGAACCTTATGTGCCCGGCGAGCAGCCGCGCGTTCAAAATCTGATCAAGCTCAATACTAACGAGCACCCCTACGGTCCGTCGCCCAAGGTGTTGGCAGCGATTGCAGCACAAACAAATGACAACCTGCGCTTATATCCTGACCCGACGGCGTTAGAGTTGCGCGAGGCGATCGCCAGTCGCTTTGGTTTGACTGCCGCACAAGTGTTTGTCGGAAACGGTTCGGATGAAGTGCTAGGGCATGCCTTTCATGCCTTGCTCAAGCATGACGCTCCTATTTTGTTTCCGGATATCACTTATAGCTTTTACCCCGTATATTGCGGGCTGTACGAGATTGCCTACAAAGCCGTTCCTCTGGATGAGGACTTTAAAATCCGCGTGGAAGACTATCTCCCGCAGGGGCAGGCAAAAGCGGGTGGAATCATCTTCCCGAACCCGAATGCACCAACCGGTATCGCGCAGCCTCTGGATCAGATCGAACGCGTCGTGGCTGCGAATTCGGATATTGTGGTGGTGGTAGACGAGGCCTACGTTGATTTTGGCGCGCAAAGCGCGGCGGGGCTGATTGCCAAATATCCTAATTTGCTGGTTGTGCACACGATGTCCAAAGCCTACTCTCTGGCCGGCTTGCGTGTTGGTTTTGCAATGGGACACCCGGATCTTATTCAGGGATTGGATCGAGTTAAGAATAGCTTTAATTCCTATCCGCTAGATCGGCTGGCTCTGGCCGGCGCACAGGCAGCCGTCCAGGATCAGACCTACTTTGAACAGGCCCGCGATGCGGTGGTGCGTAGCCGCGATGCTCTGACACGTGATTTGCAGGGTTTAGGGTTTGAGGTGTTGCCCTCAGCCGCGAATTTTATCTTTGCACGCCACCCAGCCCATAGCGGGGAAGAGCTGGCGCGCGCCTTACGTGAGCGCAATATTCTCGTCAGACATTTCAAGTCGCCGCGTATCTCGAATCATCTCCGGATCACGATTGGAACAGATACGCAATGTAGTCAGCTGATCGCTGCATGCCGTGATATATTAAAGTGAAATAGCATAAATAATATGTAAATATATGATTTAAATAATAATAATTTAAATGTTATGTGATTGAGCTTTAGTGAGCATATTTAGTAACAAAGTATTATTGTCACTAGCATCCCGAGGGAAAACCCTGTAGAGTGTGACTTAAGATTTCGTCGCACAACGCAGCTTAGGTGAGGCGTAGTCGCTAACAACAATATAAGGAGCCTGCCAATGAGCAACAAAGGGCAAACTTTGCAAGATCCCTTCTTGAACGCTTTGCGTAAAGAGCACATCCCAGTGTCTATTTATCTGGTGAACGGGATCAAACTCCAGGGTCAGGTCGAATCTTTCGATCAGTATGTTGTGCTCCTGCGCAACACAGTCACCCAAATGGTCTATAAGCACGCAATATCGACAGTGGTGCCTGCACGCGCCGTCAGTCTGCCCATCGAAGGCGTAGGCGAACCTGCTGCTGAATAATTCGTCCGGAGTCAGCGCATGCGTGCGTTGATTATTAGCGTCGATCTTGGTTCGCCAGACTATCTGGCGCACGCCCAAGAGTTCGAAATGCTGGCGACTGGCGCCGGGGCTGAACTCGTCGGTACGCTAAAGGCTCGGCGGCAGCGGCCAGATGCCGCTTATTTCATTGGTTCAGGTAAGGTACAAGAAGGGGTCTTGCTCGCTGAGCAGGGCGAGGCTGAGGTCATTTTGTTCGATCAGCCCTTATCCCCAGCCCAGCAACGCAATCTCGAGCGCCAGTTCAACTTGCGTGTGGTTGATCGCGTTGCCTTGATTCTTGATATTTTTGCACTGCGCGCGAAGAGCCACGAGGGCAAGTTGCAAGTAGAGCTTGCTCAGCTGCAACACCTATCCACGCGCTTGACGCGTTTGTGGTCCCACCTTGAACGACAACGCGGCGGTATCGGGATGCGTGGTCCAGGCGAGTCTCAGCTCGAGATGGATCGCCGCATGATCGGTGCCAAAGTGCGCGTGTTGCGCGAGCGTCTGGAGCGTGTACAAAGGCAACGCACCACACAACGTCGCTCTCGGGCCCGTGGTGCGACACTTTCCGTATCTTTAGTCGGTTACACCAACGCGGGTAAGTCAACGCTATTTAATGCGATGACCCGTGCCGGCGCGTATGCTGCGGATCAGCTGTTTGCCACACTCGATACGACAACGCGGCGTGTCTGGATCGAAGGTGCGGGGCAAATTACCCTCTCAGATACTGTGGGCTTTATTCGCGATTTACCCACTACACTCATCGCTGCCTTCAGGGCAACTCTCGAAGAAGCGATTCATGCCGATTTACTGTTGCATGTTGTTGATGCGGCAAGCCCTCAGCGTGACGAGCAGATTCATGAAGTCAACAAAGTATTGAGTGATATTGGTGCGGCAGATATTCCCTGTATTTTGGTCTACAACAAGATCGATCTCGTTGGCCTCGAGCCTCGGGTCGAACGAGATGAGCATGGTACGATTTGTCGTGTTTTTTTAAGTGCCCAGCAACGCGATGGCCTAGCAGGTTTGCGCGAAGCAATCAGTCAGTTCGCTTTACTTTCGGATAACAATGCGATTTCTAACCAGAATATTCAACCTGAATGATCCCGGCTGGGGTCGGGGTCAAAACGGTGGTGGCAATGAGCCCCCTAAAGACGGTAATCAGCCGCCCCGTCGCCCATCACAGCAAAATAGTCCGCCTGATTTAGATCAGGTTTGGCGCGACTTCAGTGATCGCCTGGGCGGCTTATTTGGCCGCAAGCAGGGTGGTGGTAATCGTACACCTTCTCAAGGGCCTGGTGGTCCAACGCCCCGTCAGTCCAAGATTGGCTTGGGCGTGATCGCCGCGGCAGGTTTGGCCTTGTGGCTGGCGAGCGGTTTCTTTATCGTCCAAGAAGGACAGGTTGCAGTATTGACTCAGTTTGGTAAGTACAAGTCGACTGCGTTGGCTGGTTTTCAATGGCGTATGCCTTTCCCGATTCAGGCTCACGAAATCGTGAACCTGTCACAGTTACGTACGTTCGAAGTCGGCTTTAGAAGTACGGCGCGTAACCGTGTC
>CAIYWO010000271.1 GCA_903929925.1 uncultured beta proteobacterium
CCCCCAGAAACCGGTGCATCCATGTAATGAATGTTTTTCGTTGCACATTGCTTGGCGTTCTCAATGGTATGACTTGGCGTCGAAGAGCTCATGTCGATAATCATGGCTCCCGCCCCAAGCACATCGATCAGACCAGGCCCCTTATCGCCTCCTTTGACGACTGCATCGACAACAGGACTGCTAGGCAGCATCAAGATCACTGCATCGGCCTGAGCTAATTCCGAAAGTTTTGAGACCGCTGTGGCCCCTGCCTCTCCAGCCACCTGCTTGGCGCGCTCATGATCAACGTCAAACACCAACAGGTTGACAGCACCTTTCAGGTTTTGGATCATACGGCTACCCATCATGCCGATGCCGACAAAACCCACGGTCTGAATCTTTTTGTATTGTTGAGTCAACTTCGTCTCCAGTTGCTAATTTGTATTTTTTTAATATTTTTTAGATCGACTTCCTTAGGCTCGGACGAATCACTTCAAAGCTGAGGAAATCCTGCGTCACCCAGATTTACCGAGATCTGTTTTGTATCGGTGAAACTATCTAGCATCCCCTCAATCGAGAACTCTCGTCCGGCACCACTCTGCTTGAAGCCACCATAGGAATGTCCAAGTTGCTGCCCGCCCCCCTGGTTGATCTGAATCCAGCCTGCATCCAAAGCATGCGCCATTCTGATCGCTGGCGCACCAGCGCGTGACCAGATGAAAGCCGCCAAACCGTAGTCACTATCATTGGCACGCTCAATGACGTCGCTCTCATGCTTCCAGGTGCTCACTGACAAAACAGGACCAAACACCTCTTCGTGCGTCATACGCACTTCTTGCGGCAAATTTAAAAACACTGTGGGCTGAACAAAATAACCCTCGGATAAAGGACCTGACTCAGGAGGCAAACCACCCACCAAGAGGGTCCCCTTGTTCGAATCAATTGCTTCACGAATATAGTTCGTCACGCGCGCAAACTGCTTGGCATTGACCAATGAACCGGCGTCCGATGCCTCATCTAAAGGGTCACCTACTTTAATGTTCTTGAGCTTACTGACGAGCTTGTCAAGGAACTTCTCCGAGATAGATTCGTGGACAAACATGCGTGAGCCAGCGGTACACGACTGCCCCTGGCGAGTAAAACGCATCGCCGTAATAACGCTTTCTGCCGTGTAGTCAAGATCCACATCAGGAAAAACCACTTGGGCACTTTTTCCGCCAAGCTCGAGCGTGACGGCCGCAACCCTCGCACTTGCTGCAACCAAAATCGATTTACCTACAGCAGTCGAGCCTGTGAAGGAGATCTTTGGTACATCCTTATGTTCAACCAGTGGTGCGCCGCATTCAATCCCGCTTCCCGTGAGGACATTCACAACACCAGGAGGTAAATGCTCATTACATACTCTGGCTAATTCCAAAACGGCTAGGGGCGCTTCTTCCGAAGCTTTTAGAACGATGGTGTTCCCTGTCATGACCGCAGGAAGTATCTTGAGCGCAGCAAGCATGAGCGGTGCGTTCCAAGGCACGATCGCACCCACAACGCCGTAGGGCTCTCGTCGGGTGTAGTCCAACGTCCCTGCATTCAGGTAGCTTGTGCTCCCCTTGATCTCTCTGGCCAAGCCTGCAACGTAGCGCACAATGTCAACCGTGACATTCACTTCGGCACGACTTTGCGTGCGTAACGCATTGCCGTTCTCAGTGCTAATGGTTTGCGCGAGTTGCTCTTTGATTTTTTCTAATCCATCTGCGATGGCATAAAGCAACTTTCCACGATCAGGCGCAGAGGTTTTCGACCAGGTCGTAAATGCTTTTTTTGCTGCAGCGACTGCGATGTTGACGTCAGCAGCCTTACCTCGCGGCACTCGAGCAAAGATTGTTTTTTTTGCCGGATTCTCGACATTAATCCAGTCATCCTCACAACTATTAACCAACTTCCCATTGATGACCATCTGGTATGTCTTGATGCTTCCGTTCATGTTGCTTCCCAATCTTGTTCGAGTGCTTTGAGGTGTCGTAGACTTTTATGCATTCTTACTTAGGTTGCGGTGTTTTGCCCTCGTAGTCGATTAAGCCACCAATCGGCACAAACATCGTGCCATCAAACTGGCCCATTTGAATCGACTCAATTGGGTAGCCATCATCCGACCCTTTTGTTGTCAGTGTCACGCCATTGAGCAGCAAAGGAACTTTGACCTGACTCATATTACGCATTGCTTCAACAAAAGCCTTGCGCGTAGGCTGCTTGGTGTTTTCCAGTACTGCCTTAGTGGCATTACAGAAAAACCATCCGATCGCGTTGAACTGGTCGGCCGGGTTGAGGCTGCTGTCATATTTATTCAGCTTCTCAACGTAAAGCTTCATGTCAGCATCGTTAGCAAAACCTGGGTTGGCCTGGTCTTTCAGCCAAAGGCTTGTGTAGATACCTTTTGACAAATCAGCGCCAGCAGGGATAAGTGTGCCACCAATACTTGCGCCCACACCCCAAACAACGTGTTTAGGTTTCCAGTTGACTGCGCTCATGCGCTTGATCGCCTGAATGACGTATTTAGGCGTCGTTGCATCAACAAACACATCGGCACCCGAAGCTGCGAGGCGGTCGATTTTTGCGTCGATGGTAGGTTCGCTATATGAGTGCTCTTCGTGAATAACGATGTTCACACCGAGATCTTTAGCCGCTTGAACGAAGGCCTTAGAAAAGAATGGGCCACCGCTGTCATCATTGAGCAAAGCGACCTTTGCGTTCGGAAAGTTTTCCTTGATGAACTTGGCATAAAGTGCAGCCTCTGTGTTGTAGGCCAGCACGCCCAACATCGTCATCGGAAACTTTTCGACATCAGGCTTAGCACCCAGCATTGGGCCACCGGTGAACA
>CAIYWO010000272.1 GCA_903929925.1 uncultured beta proteobacterium
CTCTTCCTGTTTGATACGACGCTTTTCAGCCTCGGTTTGCCATGCGGTGCTTGTACCACGGGCTACTTGACGCATACGCTCTTGGTGCGGGCCTGAATTCGCTGTGATCGTCGCATTCACGAACACAAGGTCGGTGACACCGAAGGTCTTCACTATATCTTGGATATTACGAAACACGTACCGATAGTCAACCACAACCACTTTATCGAAATGGGGCAATAAATAAGGTGCGAAAGCGTTGCCATACGAGTTCTTAACCACCAGTGCCGTCCTACCAGTACCAGCATTCGTTGTTCCGACAAGCAACGGAATATCTCCACCTAAGAACACGATGTAGCCACGGCTCTTCTCAGCAAAGAACTCGTGGGGTGCTGGTGTCTTCTGTTCCGGACCAACATACTGCGTACTCTTAACAGTGACTGTGGTCGGTACATAGTAGTCAGATACCTTGTCTGCCTGCCTCAGTTCAGGCGCTTGTGTCAAGCTCCAAAATGAACCCGCGACGCCAGCCACCGAGCGCTTATCAAAGTCGGACAATTCTAAGGGCGTAATGCCCATCACATTTGCCCAGGCACGATACGCGTAATAAGCACCCAAACCCGTCCAATGGTGATCTGACTTAAAAAACATCGGCTCGGCCGTATGGTCTTGCATTTCAGAAATCACATCCGCAAAACGTACATCAGAATTCAGTGCAGCCTTCATTGCCCCTAAGTTCTGGGCTTCTGAGGTTGTACGGGCGCGCGCAGCGGGGGGAAGATAAAAATGGCTGCTAGTGGGCGTCACAACGACACTCACACTTTGCATATTATTTGGCTTGGCAACCAAGTCGACCCACGTATTCACAGCATTGGCATAGCCCTGCGCAGCCTTGTCTGTCCCCCCGAACATGAACAGGGCTTGCCCCTCATGCAACAGCACCCCACCAACTACATTCAAGGGCTTGTTACTGGTCACTGGAGCGGGTGCCGGGATAGGCTTAGGTGTGGATGCCGCGACGGGCGCCGGTATCGTCGGTGCAGGCGCTGGTGTGGGAGCCGGTTTCGGCGCTGGTGTAGATGAAGGCGTTTGTGGGTTAGCCTCCGCAGTTTTGGGCCGTGTTGGCGAATCCGCTTCTGGCTTAGCTTCCAGTGCCTGCCCCGGTTTAGCTGTAGGAGCTTGGTCAGGTTTAGATTCTTCCTGCGCAGGAGTCGCAGTCGAGTCCGAGCCGGCGGCAGGGGTCTGCTCGGACACGGTATCCCCACGTTCGGTGCCTCCAGACGAAAGGCTCGTTTCACGGTCTAGGCCAGGCGTAACCAGAGCGACCTCAGCTTCGGGGGCTGCCTCCTTAGGAGGATCCTCTTGCCCAGACGCGACTTGCGGTTTTGCCCAACTGTTGACATCCTCAAACCCAGACTCGCCGCCTTTAACCTGTACAACACGACCATCCAGTGCAAGACCTCGGTTCGTCTTGACGAGTGTCGCAAACTGAGTGAAGTATTCCCGTAGTGGGAAGTGATCTGCGACGTACAACTCAATGCCACGCGCAAAACTGCCATCCAGCACACTTTCTTGTGTCAACTCCGGCCAAGTGGCGAGACGACGATTCTCGGTCTCAGAAACAGTTTGACGCGATTCATATTCTGCGAGAAACATAATGCCTAAAACTGTGAGTAGCAGGCTGATCAATACGCCATGCGCAACCCGAGTCCATCGACTTGCGTGGGGCTGATCACTGCTCGGCACTTCCTTAGGCTGATCCATTAAAACCGGAAATATAAAAATGGGTTGTAGCTCTGCCCGACTAAGAGTGCCGTGCAGGACAGCAACAAGACGACATCCAAACCGAGTGTAGCAACAGGTCGCCAGGCCGCCATCACGCGTACGACACCAAGGCGCATGGCGTGGGACGCGAACCAAGGTGCGATTGGTGTGCAGGCGATCAGCGCAAACGGCAACCAGAGGGAATGGCTTTGTAGATCAGATATCGTTTGCTCACCCAAAAGAGGTGCATCATTGACAGCAAACAAAATCATCAGAAAGTCTCTTAACTGCTGCAAATCCGTAAAGTAAAACAACGCCCATCCAAGCGTCACGATGAACAAAAGATAGAGGTGCCCGAAAACAGAAGGAAGCCTCTCGAGAAGTCGACTCAAGAAAAGGCGCTCAATCGCAATCCACACGCCAAAATACAGGCCCCACAGCATGAAGTTCCAGCTCGGACCATGCCAGAATCCGGTTAAAGCCCAAACAATGAACAGATTTCTGTAAGGACGGTGCGCACGCCCACCAAGCGGAATATAGACATAATCCCTGAAGAAGGTGCTCAGAGAGATATGCCAACGCCTCCAAAACTCTGTCACCGACTTGGAAATGTAGGGATAGTTAAAGTTCTCATGAAAATGAAAACCGAACATCATGCCCAGACCAATTGCCATGTCCGAGTAGGCAGAAAAGTCAAAGTAGATCTGTAGGGTAAACATCGCCAGACCCAACCATGCATCACCTGTAGACAACAGCGTCAGATCCCCACCCATTGTGCGCTGTGCCCACTCGCCCGCCACGTTCGCGATGAACACCTTCTTGAACAGCCCAACGCATAAACGATGCAAGCCTCTGCTGAACAAATCCCACGAGTGCCGGCGACCACGAACCTCTGAGGCGATGTGCACGTAACGAACAATAGGGCCTGCGACCAGCTGCGGAAAGAGACTGACAAAAAGTAGGAAATCCGTGAAGCGGCGCTGTGCACGTACATCGCCCCGATAGACATCCACGGAGTAAGAAAGGGTTTGAAACACGTAAAAAGAAATGCCAATCGGGAGTGCATACCCTGGCAAATTAAACGACGCACCAAAGGCCGTATTGACGTTATCTACAACGAAGTCGCTATATTTGAAGACGCCCAGCAGGGACAAATTGGATACGAGCGACAGCGCAAGCGCAAACTTTGGGCCATTTGTCCCCCGAGTGCGTTCCATCCAAAGTGCTGCAAACCAATCGACGGCAGCCGTCAGCACGAGCAAACAAACCCAGATGGGCTCTCCCCATGCATAAAAAAACAAACTGACAGCGATCAGGATGTAGTTCTGGGCCTCGGTGGGCGCACCGGAGTCTGTCGACCCGTCAGCGCCCAAGCCATGACGGAACTTGGAGCCAAAGAAGTAATAAAGGAGCAGACTACAGGGTAGAAACAGATACAGGAATACCAACGAGGAGAAAACCATGGCAACGTAAAGTATCTGTGACGAGAGTGTGAGACGTAGAGTCAGTCTTGAGTAAAAAAGACTGTGTTTTTCAAAATTGCAACGGATTTTACCTAGATATCTGTCCTACTGCAGCACGGGTTAAACTGTGGATCCAAGCTTTCATGAGTATGTTGGCTATTACAGTCAAATGACCTAAATAATGAGCATTATCGAAAACCGCAAGGCGTTCCACGATTTTTTGATAGAAGAACGCTTTGAGGCGGGTCTAGTCCTGCAGGGTTGGGAAGTTAAGGCCATCCGGGAGGGGCGCGCCCAGCTTAAAGAGAGCTACGTTGTGATACTGGAGGGTGAACTCTGGCTGCTAGGCATGCATATCAGTCCCCTGCACTCTGCCTCGACGCACGTTTTACCCAATTCGACCCGGACACGAAAGCTACTGCTCAAGGCAGAGGAAATCAGCAAACTGATCGGTAAAGTCGAACAACGCGGCTATGCGCTCGTCCCAATCAACTTGCATTACAAAAATGGCCGAATCAAGCTCGAGTTTGGTTTGGGTAAGGGTAAAAAACTTCACGACAAACGTGACGCAGCCCAAGAAAAAGATTGGGCACGCGAAAAAGAACGCCTCATGAAGCATGACACTCGCAATCGCGAGTAAAAAACGGAGCCCGAGGGCTCCGTTTTAGATGGCAACATCCTACCGATCGACAAGCTTAACCCGCTAGCTTCTTCCAGGTATCGACCACCGTATCGGGGTTCAAAGACATCGATAAGATACCCTGGTCCCGCAGCCACAATGCGAAATCAGCATGGTCGCTTGGGCCCTGTCCGCATATCCCAACGTATTTGCCAGCTTTTAAACACGCATTAATTGCACGGCTCAGCATGAACTTGACTGCATCGTCGCGCTCATCAAAGTCTGCAGCTAGCAACTCCATTCCAGAATCACGATCCAGACCAAGTGTTAGCTGAGTCAAATCATTGGAACCGATCGAGAAACCATCGAAGTACTCCAAAAATTGCTCGGCCAAAATGGCATTAGACGGGACTTCGCACATCATGATGAGGCGCAAACCATTCTCGCCACGTACCAGTCCGTGAGCGGCTAATAAATCAATTACCCGTTTTGCTTGCTGGACGGTCCGCACAAAAGGCACCATGATCTCGACGTTGGTCAAGCCCATGTCATTGCGCACGCGTTTGAGAGCCTCGCATTCCATTTTGAAACACTCTGCGAAATCGGCAGAGATATAACGCGAGGCGCCTCGAAAGCCCAGCATTGGGTTCTCTTCCTCGGGTTCATAGCGTGAGCCGCCAACCAGTTTGCGGTACTCATTAGACTTGAAGTCCGAGAGGCGCACAATGACCGACTTCGGGTAGAAGGCCGCACCAATTGTTGCAACACCGTCAGCCAGCTTCTCTACAAAGAATGCACGAGGGCTTGCATGCCCTCTGGCTGCAGATTCAACAGCGACCTTTAACTCAGCATCCACGTTGGGATAATCGAGTACCGCTTTAGGGTGAATACCGATATTGTTGTTAATGATGAACTCAAGCCGAGCAAGACCAACACCATGATTCGGTATTGAAGAGAAATCAAAGGCTAGCTGCGGATTACCGACGTTCATCATGACCTTCAGGCCAATATCGGGCATCGCGCCGCGTTGAACTTCCTCGATCTCGGTCTCGATCAAACCATCATAGATGCGCCCTTCATCACCCTCAGCACAAGACACCGTAACTTGGTGTCCGTCTTTGAGGCGATCTGTCGCGTCACCACAACCTACCACGGCTGGGATACCTAGCTCGCGCGCGATGATCGCTGCGTGACAGGTACGACCACCACGGTTGGTGACGATCGCTGAGGCACGCTTCATCACGGGCTCCCAGTTTGGATCGGTCATGTCGGTCACTAACACATCACCAGCCTGAACTTTATCCATGTCGGAAATATCCGCCACAACACGCACAGGACCTGCACCGATCTTTTGTCCGATCGCGCGTCCAGTTACAAGCACGTCGCCTGTGGCCTTGAGCTTATAGCGCTGCTGCACATCATTTTGCCCCTGCTGCGACTTAACCGTCTCAGGACGCGCTTGCAAAATGTAGATCTTCCCGTCAACGCCATCACGTCCCCATTCGATGTCCATCGGACGCTGGTAGTGCTGTTCAATAATGACCGCATACTTCGCGAGCTCAATGACTTCGTCATCCGTGAGAGAAAAGCGATTGCGTTCTGAAACAGGTACGTCGACAGTGCGCACGGCTCGGCCTTCGGTGCGCGCTGCATCGAACTCCATTTTTAAGAGCTTCGAGCCGATGCGTCGGCTCACGATTGGATATTTTCCGCTCGCTAACGTAGGCTTAAAGACATAAAACTCGTCAGGGTTCACAGCGCCTTGCACAACCGTCTCACCGAGACCGTAGGACGACGTGATGAACACGACATCTGTAAAGCCCGATTCGGTGTCAAGCGTGAACATGACCCCAGCGCTGCCTTTGTCAGAGCGAACCATCCGTTGAATACCCGCAGACAGCGCAACATCCGCATGCGCGTAGCCTTTATGCACGCGATACGAAATCGCGCGATCGTTATATAGCGAGGCGAAAACGTGCCGAATCTTATCGATCACGTCGTCGAAACCAACAACGTTCAAGAATGTCTCTTGCTGGCCAGCGAACGAAGCATCCGGCAGGTCCTCGGCTGTGGCCGAGGATCGCACAGCAAAAGAACCATTGCCGTCCGCATCAAGTTGCGCGAAGGCTGTCGCGATGTCATCGTGCAGCTGTTTAGGCAGTGGAGCCTCAACAATCCACTGGCGAATTTGCGCACCAGCGATTGCCAACTCTCGCACGTCATCCGGATTAAGCGTGCTCAGTCGCTCTGCAATACGCTTATCCAGCCCGGTGACGGACAGGAAATCACGAAATGCCTGAGCGGTGGTTGCGAAGCCACCTGGCACCCTAACGCCCGCATGCGCGAGCTGACTGATCATTTCGCCTAGTGAGGCGTTTTTTCCTCCGACTGAGTCAACATCCGTCATACGGAGCTGCTCGAATGAAACGACATACGACATGAAAGTCACCTTTAACAATATAAGAAAGCGAGTTTGGTCAATGTGCGACACACACTGACCAAACTGGCCTACACCACCGCTTTAACGCAACGACGGGGTGTTCTACTGTGGTGCTTTCAGGTTGCTCTATTAGATTGCTCTATTTGGTTGCTTTTTACGACAAATTGCTGCGGTGCATTATACTACTTTGACTCTTGTGACGGACACTTTTTATGACGATCCCAGCCACCGAACGAACCGTTTTCATTATCTCTGACGGCACAGGCATCACTGCAGAAACCTTTAGTCACTCGGTTTTGTCGCAATTCGAATCCGTCACTTTCAAGCAGGTACGCGTACCCTTCATCGATTCAGTCGAAAAGGCTGATACGGTCGTCCAGCGTATTAACCGCTGCGCTGCAGATCAAGGAAATCCGCCTATCGTCTTCACCACGCTGGTCAACTCTGACGTGCTCATGCGTGTGAAGCTGGCCAATGCCTTGTTTTTAGATTTGTTCGGTGCCTTTGTAGAGCCACTCGAGCAGAACTTGGGCATGAAATCCAGCCACTCGATCGGTAAGTCACACAAAGCGGTTAGCTCCACACAGTATCGCAACCGAATTGAGGCAATTAACTTTAGCTTAGCGCACGACGATGGCCAGTTCGTCTCGGGTCTCGCACAGGCAGATGTGATCCTAATCGGTGTCTCGCGCTGCGGAAAAACGCCGACTAGCCTCTATTTGGCGATGCAATACGGCGTCAAGGCTGCTAATTTCCCCTTGATCCCAGAAGACTTCGATCGCGGTGCTTTACCCAAAACCATTATGCCGTTTCGGGCCAAACTATTCGGCCTGACGATTCAACCCGAACGCTTGACTGAGGTCCGACACGAGCGTCGTCCCGACAGCAAGTACGCATCGCTCCCTCAATGTCGTCACGAAGTTGCCGAGGCTGAGCGCCTCATGCGCCGAGAAAGCATACCCATGCTCTCGACTACGACAAAATCTATCGAAGAAATTTCAACGACCGTTTTGCAGGAAGTCGGACTCGATCGCCACTCAGCCTACTAAGGTGTTTTGCGTTGTTGCCTACGCTGTTCAAACAGGCAGATGGCAGCGGCCGCAGTGATGTTCAGTGATTCAACACTAGAGGCATGATCCACTCTTACGCGCAATGTTGCCTGCTCAATCAGTGACTGACTCACGCCCTGCCCTTCATGTCCAAACACCCATGCCGCTTGGGCAGGTAATTTGGCATCAAACAAATCCGTTGCGTCGCGTAGCGTCGTCACAATCAGGGGGACTTTTAAACTACGCGTCGCAGCGACCAAATCGACGTGCTCATGCAGCCGCAAGCCAAAATGTACGCCCTGACCGCTGCGTAGAACTTTTGGCGACCACAGCGAGGCGGTGCCTGTTGAGGCCAGCACACGGGTAATGCCCGCGGCCGCAGCCGTTCTGAGTAACGTACCCACGTTGCCTGGATCTTGCACGCGATCCAACCAGAGCATATTGCCGTCCAGCGTCTCGGGTAAGGCCGCGCTTGCGGGCTTAACCACAAACACAACGCCTTGATCCGTATCAACACTCGACAGATTAGCTAGCAAGCTACCGGATAAGCTACAGCAGACATCCTCTGACAAACTCGCAATCAAACGCGCAAGCTGAGGCTCCGTCAGACGCGCTTGGTCAAACAAGGCGTATTGCGGCTGACGTCCGAGTGCCAAAAAGGCTTCACACAAGTGAATACCCTCTAAGAGGACTGGCTCATCCCGTCTCCCGGCACTCGACTGCCACTTAAACAATTGCTTGTATAACGGGTTCGAGCGTGACTCAATATTCTTCATTTCATATCCAATAAGACACGCACGGGTGCAAAGCTGCGTCGATGTGCAGGGCATGGCCCATGCTCACGCAGACGTTGCATATGCAGCGCAGTACCGTAGCCTTTATGCTGATCAAAGGCGTATTGTGGGTACAGCGCATGCAGAGTTAAAAGTGTTTCATCTCGCGCCGTCTTGGCTAATATCGAGGCGGCAGAGATTGCTGGCACTAGGGCATCACCCTTGACGATTGTTCTTACTGCACAGCTCAACGCGGGTGCGCGATTGCCGTCTATCCACGCAAGCTCTGGTACAACCTCTAAACCCTGTACAGCACGTTGCATGGCAAGCATCGTCGCCTGCAGAATGTTGAGTCGATCAATCTCCTCGACCGTCGCGCTCGCGATGCACCAGGCTAACGCATGCGCTTTAATCTCAAGAGCTAGAGCGTCACGTTTTGATTCAGACAAAGTCTTTGAATCCGCCAAACCCGCAATCGGACGCGCCGGATCAAGTATGACTGCAGCCGCATAGACATCGCCGGCCAAGGGGCCCCGCCCCGCCTCATCCACACCGGCACAGTGCGCAAAATCTGCCATATCACGTAAGAACAAATCGGCTTGCTGAACGTTCTTTTTAGCGACCGTCATGAACAATTTGCTCCAGCGCGAGCGCAACTCGACTTGGTGTATCGCACTTTAAAGTGTGATGCATCTCTGTGAAGCGATTTTGTATTTGCTCACATAAAGACGGGTTGTCAATTAACCCCCACATGGCACTTGCCAACTTCTCGGGCGTCGCATCTTCTTGTATGAGTTCTGGCACAACAAAATCATTGAGCAATATGTTGGGTAAGCCAACCCAGGGCAGATACGGTCTATCCAGACCCGACTTCCAGCCCATGACGCGACGAATCATCGGCGAGACGGCATACGAAATTACCATCGGTCGTTTAAACAATGCAGTTTCGAGCGTTGCGGTGCCGCTTGCCACCAGGGCTGCATCACAAGCCTCTAGTGCCACCCACGCCGTTGGATCTGTTTGGACACCCGCTTGCGTAGCCGATAACAGGATCTGCAAATTATTCACCGGATACAAACTAAGCGCGGCTTCGAATTCAAGCTTTCTAGCTTGATTGACCATGGGTACAACAAAATGCAGTGAGGGATCACGCTGCTGCATTTGCTGGGCAGCTTGCAAAAATCTCGGCGCGATCAAACGCACTTCCGACGAACGACTACCAGGCAAAATCGCAATCACCCGGGCATCCTCTGTCAACCCAAGTCGCTTCCTGGCCGCAACGCGATCAGGCACAAGCGGGATAGCATCAGCGAGTGGGTGCCCAACATAGGTCACCGGAATACCCTCTTTTTTATAGATGGCTTCCTCAAAGGGAAAAAGAACCAGCATATGCGAAACCGATTCACGAATGTGCTTAATGCGCTCGTAGCGCCAAGCCCAAATCGACGGCCCAACGAAGTGAACTGTAGGAATCCCCGCACGCTTTAATCGGTGCTCAAGTCTGAAATTGAAATCTGGCGCATCAACACCAAGAAACAGCTGTGGTGGCTCGCGCAGCCATCGCGACTTCACGTCATGATAAATCCGCAACAACGACGGAAGCCGCTTCAGTGCATCAACATATCCGAACACTGTCAACGCATGCATCGGATGCCAAATATCCATCCCCTGAGCGCTTAGGTTCGGGCCGCCTATGCCTTCCGGGCGCATACCAGGGTCTCGTTGCGAAAGCCCAGCTAACACTCGAGCGGCGATCAGGTCCCCTGACGGTTCACCAGCAACCAGCCCAAGTCGCCACGTCATGGGCGAATGATGCCTCGTGTGCTTGCAGCGATAAACGCGAGCAAAGGCTCAATTGCCTCGGCTACTGCCGGCTCGCTCTTTTGTCGAGCGCGCAGCTCATCACAAGCATCACTCAGCGAGAGACCGCGCCGATAAATGATCTTGTACGCGTCACGCAACGCCGAAATGGCTTCTGGAGAAAAACCCCGGCGCTTTAGCCCTTCTGCGTTAATACCAACGGGAACACACGGATTGCCCGAGCCCATCACATAAGGTGGAATGTCCATATGCAGTGCACTTTGGCCACCGGTCATGCTGTGGGCACCGATACGCCCAAACTGGTGTACCGCAGCCAAACCACCCACAATCGCCCAATCCCCGATATGAACGTGCCCACCCATTTGTACGCCGTTTGCCAAAATGACGTGGCTACCCACCTGACAATCGTGCGCGACGTGCACATAGGCCATCACCCAATTATCTGAGCCTAACCGAGTGACGCCCACGTCCTGAACCGTGCCGGTATTGACGGTGACATATTCGCGAAACATATTTCTGTCGCCGATCTCAAGC
>CAIYWO010000273.1 GCA_903929925.1 uncultured beta proteobacterium
GTCTGAGGCTGGCACACTGCCAATCCCCGAGAACCGCATCGTCAAAAAATGGCGCCTGCAGCCTGGCAAGATGTTCTTGATCGACCTTGAGCAAGGACGCATCATTGACGACGCCGAGATCAAAGCGCAACTTGCCAACTCACGACCATACCGCCAATGGATCGATCGCCTGCGTGTCAAGCTCGACTCCTTGCCATCCCCAGCCAAAGTAGACGCGCCAATCGGTGCGCCCGCATCCTTGCTTGACCGTCAGCAAGCTTTTGGCTGGACACAAGAAGATTACAAATTTGTTCTCGAGGTGATGGCCGAATCAGGCGAAGAGGCCATTGGCTCTATGGGTAACGACGCTCCGCTTGCCATCTTGTCGAGCCGCGCCAAACCGTTCTACAACTACTTCCGTCAGTTGTTTGCACAGGTGACAAACCCACCAATCGACCCGATCCGCGAACAAATGGTGATGTCGCTTGTGTCGTTCATTGGACCCAAGCCAAACCTGTTAGACATCAACAACGTCAACCCACCGCTGCGCCTCGAAGTCACGCAGCCTATCCTCGACTTCAAAGAAATGGCGCGTATCCGCGCAATCTCTGAAGTCACAGGCGACAAATTCCGCAGCTCGGAACTCAACATCAGCTACCCCGCAGCCTGGGGCGCAGATGGTATCGAAGCACGCCTTGCGGCACTTTGCGCACGCGCAGTCGACGCCGTGAAAAGTGGCTCTACCGTATTGATCCTGACTGACCGCAACGTGGATAGCGCACACGTTGCAATTCCAGCATTGCTCGCCACGTCAGCGATTCACCAACATCTCATTCGCGAAGGCTTGCGCACCAACACCGGCATCGTGGTTGAAACCGGTTCGGCGCGTGAAGTCCATCACTTCGCCTTGCTTGGTGGCTATGGCGCCGAAGCGATCCACCCCTACCTTGCGCTGGAAACCCTCGCGACGCTGGGCAAAGATGCGGACAAGTCGATCAAGAATTACATCAAGGCCATCGGCAAAGGCCTGAACAAAGTGATGTCCAAAATGGGCATCTCGACTTACATGTCGTACTGCGGCGCTCAAATCTTTGAGGCGGTCGGCTTGCGCACTGCGTTGGTCAACAAGTATTTCTCCGGCACGGCCAGCACGATTGAAGGCATCGGGATCTTCGAAGTCGCGGAAGAAGCACTCCGCACACACCGCGCCGCGTTCGGTAACGACCCCGTCTTGGCAAACGCACTGGATGCTGGGGGCGAATATGCTTTCCGTGTCCGCGGTGAAGACCATATGTGGACGCCGGACTCGATCGCGAAATTGCAACATGCGACGCGCGCCAACAACTACCGTACTTACAAAGAGTACGCGCAACTCATCAACGACCAAAGCCGCCGTCACATGACGCTACGCGGTTTGTTTGAGTTCAAAGTTGACCCGGCACGTGCGATTTCACTCGACGAAGTCGAACCCGCCAAAGAGATCGTCAAGCGTTTCGCGACGGGTGCAATGTCTTTGGGTTCCATTTCAACTGAAGCGCACTCCGTGTTGGCTGTTGCGATGAACCGCATCGGCGGTAAGTCCAACACCGGCGAAGGCGGTGAAGACGAGCTGCGCTATCGCAACGAACTGCGCACGGGCAAAAGCGGTATCCTTGCCGGCGCCACGTTAGCCTCCGAACTCGGTGCAGATCGCATCGCTGCAGATGTTCCACTGCAGGCGGGTGACTCGATGCGCTCGAAGATCAAGCAAGTCGCGTCTGGACGCTTCGGTGTCAGCGCCGAATATCTGTCGAGCGCGGACCAAATTCAGATCAAGATGGCACAAGGCGCCAAGCCTGGCGAAGGCGGTCAGCTCCCAGGTCACAAAGTGTCTGAATACATTGCCAAATTGCGCTGCTCCGTTCCTGGCGTGGGCTTGATTTCGCCGCCACCACATCACGACATCTACTCGATCGAAGATCTGGCACAGCTTATTCACGATCTCAAAAACGTCAACACCAAAGCATCCATCTCGGTCAAGCTCGTGTCAGAAGTTGGTGTAGGCACTGTCGCTGCTGGAGTCGCCAAAGCGAAAGCGGATCACGTGACAATTTCCGGCCATGATGGTGGCACCGGCGCCTCGCCTGTCTCTTCGATCAAGCATGCAGGCACACCTTGGGAGCTTGGCCTGGCCGAGACTCAGCAGACACTGATGCTGAACCAATTGCGCAGCCGCATCCGTGTTCAAGCAGACGGCCAAATGAAGACAGGTCGCGACGTTGCAATCGGTGCCTTGCTGGGCGCCGACGAATTTGGCTTTGCCACCGCACCGCTGGTCGTGGAAGGTTGCATCATGATGCGCAAATGCCATCTGAACACCTGCCCGGTTGGCGTTGCGACGCAAGATCCCGTCTTGCGTGCAAAATTTCAAGGCAAGCCTGAGCATGTCGTGAACTACTTCTTCTTCGTTGCTGAAGAAGTACGCGAAATTATGGCTCAGCTGGGTATTCGCAACTTTGATGATCTCGTTGGTCGTGTTGACTTGCTCGACACGCGCGCCAGCATCGAGCACTGGAAAGCGCACGGTCTGGACTTCAGCCGCGTCTTCTATCAGCCAGGTAACGACAGCCCACGCCGCCAGATCGAAGGTCAGGATCACGGGCTTGAAGCCGCACTTGATCACGAGCTCATCGAGCGCAGCAAAGCTGCCATTGAGCGCGGTGAGAAAGTCTCCTTCATCGTTCCGGTCCGCAACCGTAACCGCACGATCGGTGCAATGTTGTCCGGTCGCATCGCCTCCCGATACGGCGATGAAGGTCTGCCGGATGACACCATCCATATTCAATGCAACGGTACGGCAGGCCAAAGTTTTGGTGCCTTCCTTGCGCGCGGCATCACGCTTGATCTGGTTGGCGAAGGTAATGACTATGTCGGCAAAGGCTTGTCAGGCGGTCGGATCATCGTGCGCTCGCCCAACGATTTCCGTGGTTTTGGTCCTGAGCACATCATCATCGGCAATACCGTGTTGTACGGTGCAACAGCCGGCGAAGCGTATTTCAATGGTGTCGCAGGCGAACGTTTTGCCGTTCGTAACTCCGGCGCAGCCGCAGTGGTTGAAGGTACAGGCGACCATGGTTGTGAGTACATGACCGGTGGGACAGTTGTCGTTCTCGGACAAACAGGCCGTAACTTCGCCGCAGGCATGTCCGGTGGTGTGGCCTACGTGTGGGACCCAGAAAAAACCTTCGCTGAACGTTGCAATATGACGATGGTTGAAATCGAGCCTGTTCTTGCCTCAGCTGAGCAGCAGAAAGTTCAGGGCATCGACGTCTGGCACAGCATGACCCGCGGTGGCGAACGTGAAACCGATGAAGTCATCCTGAAACGTTTGGTCGAAAACCACTTCCGCTACACAGGCAGCTTTGGCGCGCGCGATCTCGTCAGCAATTGGGAAAGCGCTCGCTCCAAGTTTGTCAAAATTATGCCTGTCGATTACAAGCGCGCGCTCGGCGAAATGTGGCGCGCCGCTAACCCACAGCCCAAAGCTGCTTAAGGAACTATCATGGGAAAAATCACTGGATTTCTCGAAGTCGATCGTTTGCAAGAAGCCTCCGAAGCACCTGCAAACCGCCTCAAGCACTGGCGCGAGTTTGTGCTGCACCTGACAGACGAACAGGCAGGCAAGCAAGCCGCGCGCTGCATGGACTGTGGCATCCCGTTCTGCAATAACGGCTGCCCTGTCAACAACATCATCCCTGATTGGAATGATCTTGTTTATCGCCAAAACTGGCGAGGTGCGTTAGATGTGCTGCACTCAACTAACAATTTCCCAGAGTTCACGGGTCGTATTTGTCCCGCACCCTGCGAGGCTGCCTGCACACTAAACATCAATAACGACGCGGTCGGTATTAAGTCCATCGAGCACGCCATCATTGATAAGGGTTGGTCTGAAGGTTGGGTTGTTCCTCAGATCCCCGAACAGAAGACCGGCAAGAAAGTAGCTGTGATCGGCTCGGGCCCCGCAGGTCTGGCTTGCGCTCAGCAATTGGCGCGTGTCGGTCATGACGTAACCGTCTTTGAAAAAAATGATCGGGTCGGTGGTTTGCTGCGCTATGGCATTCCTGACTTCAAACTTGAAAAACAGTTGATCGATCAGCGCGTCACACAAATGCAGGCCGAAGGCGTCACCTTCAAAACATCACACTACATCGGTCAAGCGGGCGACTGCCCTGACA
>CAIYWO010000274.1 GCA_903929925.1 uncultured beta proteobacterium
CACTAACAACGCTGAGTTCAGTTTGTGCGAGCGCAGCAGAATTTCGCTATAGCGCAGATTTTCATAGGTGTTACGGCTTTCGTTTTCCAGGATGATGGCAGAGTCAGGAATGCCGCGTTGCTTAAGCAGGCGTGCCATGCCCTGCGCTTCACTGACTTTTCCTTCTCGGGCTCCACCTGAAAGCAGTATCCTGGATGCGCGTCCGGCCGCATAGAGTGCTTCGGCGCGATCAATACGATCCACGGCAGTAGCCCGGTTGTAGGGCTCGAACCAATTCGCACGGTTCGCCTGCGTGTTGCCGCCGAGAACAATAATGACGTCTGCTCTTGGCAGTTCACGCGCAGGAAGGTACGCGTATTTTTCTTCCAGAATCTTACCGAAATGGATCGAGGTAATCGGAAGAGACCAAACCCCCACCCAGGTGATTGCAAAGAGTGTCAAACATATAGCGAGTCGCTTAAATGAAAACAGCGCCACGACGACCGCTGCGGTCAGCAGTATCAGACATAGCCCTGGAGGGTAAAGCAGCAGGCCAGAGAGAGGGATGTCTGAAAGCACGACGCCTAAGCCTTGGTTGTGCTGAGCACGTGTTGTACCCGCGCGAGAGTTTCAGCCAACTGTGGCCAGCGATTATCCGAACCTAAGACCATCGCATCGGGGTTCCACGGGCCAGTGCGGGCCGGATCTGTCACCCCGAAGAGGGTGAGTTGTTTGGCACCAGCCGCTGCACAAAGATGGGATACCCCAGAATCATTGCAGATCACCAGTGTTGCATGGCGCGTGAGTGCGCAAAACGCACCAAGTTCAATAGGCCGGATTTGTGTAGCAGTCGGGGTGGTGCGAAACGCGCTATCGACTTCCTCGTCCGGCGGGCACATTGCAACGTTAATTTTGTTATTTTGCAGGACGCGGGTGAGCGCATCGAAGTGGGGCCAAACTTTAGCCTGCCCCTTGTGCCGACCAGTTGCCGTGGGAGCAATCAGCACAAAACCTCCCGAATTCAGTCCAACCTCTTTGAGCGCCGCGGTAGCTGCTTGTTCGTGATGTTTTGCAATGGGAAGTTTCAGGCGGCTTGCAGGGACATGGTCAGAGCAATCGAGCCCCCATGCCTTGAGCGTAAGTTTGGTTAACTCTAACCAAGACTCAACAGCGTGTCCCGTTGAGGACGGTTTTTTAAATCCCCAGCTTAAAAGCAGACTGCGCCCGTCATCGCGCCAGCCAGCTGACTTTAATCCTGCCAGGCGAAAGCTCAGCGCGCTCGACAAGGAGTCGGGAAACAACAGTCCACGACGGTAATTGGGATGCTCGCTAAGAAATAGTTTGACGGCTTGCCTGTTGCCAAGCATCGAATCCGTCATCGGGACGAACCCAGCGATGGCTTTCCCGGCCAGTAGTGAGCGCGCCCACGGACGGCCACAAAGAGCGTATGGAATCTTGTGCTGGTCTAACAGCTCGAGTGCGGGAAGGACCATGCAGACGTCGCCCACCCAGTTGGGCAGACGGATTAATACAGGTTCTTGTCGGGGAGTTGAGGCGTTTGCGTTCATAGACTGTAAGGATACGATAGGCTGGCCGAGCTTCCAAGTCATCCTTGGAGGATAGGGCGGGTAAAATCAGCACTTCACGAATTTTAGAGTCACATCTTGAGCTCATCTACCAGATTGGCACCTGCGACATCTGAGGCGACCAACAACAAGCTTTGGGGCCGAATTTACGGTCGGGTCGGCGCTTACTGGAAGGGGTTGGCCCTTGCAATCCTGTTCATGGCAGGCGCCGCAGCGACCCAGCCAACCCTAGCTGTTGCCATGAAGCCCTTGCTAGATGAGGGATTCTCGGGCGCCAAGCCGGAGTATGTGTGGCAGGTACCCCTTGCGATCATCGGTTTAATCGCGGTAAGAGGCGTATGTAATTTTTTTAGTGACTACCTGTTGGCCTGGGTTGCAAACAATGTGCTGCTTGGTGTGCGGGCCGATATGTTCGAAAAGCTTCTGTCGATGCCCGACAGTGAGTTCAAAAAGGGCGATACGGGCAGGCTGCTCAACCGTTTTACCGTCGATGCCGGCAACGTAACTGGCTATGCAACCGACGTACTGACCGTCGTTGTACGTGAATCGCTCGTTGTTTTGGCAATGATCGCGGTCTTGCTCTACATGTCTTGGGAGCTGACACTCATCATTCTTGTGACGATGCCGATTTCTGTCTTGATCTCTCGCGCGTTCATTGCACGCATGCGTCGCATCAATCGCGACACGGTCAATATGAACGCGGAGCTGACCCGTGTTGTAAGTGAAGGCATTGACGGACAACGCGTGATCAAGCTGTTTGACGGGTATGCCTTTGAGCGCAAACGTTTTGCCTATGTCAGCGGTCGCCTGCGTCGTTTCGATATGCGTGGCGCTACGTCTGATGCCGCCATGACGCCGATCACACAGGTTGTGACGGCCGTTGCCGTGGCAGCGGTCATTGCTGTGGCCTTGAATCAGGCGAATGAGGGCACGCTCACTGTAGGGAGTTTTGCTGCCTTCATGGCGGCGCTTGCCCAGATATTTGATCCCATCAAGCGGCTGACCAAGGTCGCCGGACGCATGCAAAAAATGCTGGTGTCGGCCGAAAGCGTGTTTACGCTAGTGGATCAAGCCTCTGAGCCCGAAACCGGTACGCAAACCTTTGAGGGCAGAGCGCTCGGCAAGGTTGAGTTTCATGGCGTCTCGCATCGCTTTGCGGATGGCCAGACCGATACCTTGTCGAACGTGAGTGTGGCGGTTGAGCCAGGGCAGACCGTCGCGCTCGTGGGGCGTTCTGGTAGCGGCAAGACCACACTTGTCAATATGCTCCCTCGATTTGTGTTGCCAACCGAGGGCCAGATCTCTATCGACGGGTGCGATATCGCGAGCTTGCGTCTGCGCGATTTGCGCGAGCAGTTGTCTCTTGTGAGCCAGGATGTCGTCTTGTTTGATGACACGATCGCGGTAAACGTCGGCTATGGCGCGTTGCACGATGCGTCTGAGCAAGAGATTCGCGATGCGTTGCGCGCTGCGAATTTGCTGGACTTTGTGGATTCGCTTCCGCTTGGGCTTCAAACGCAGGTCGGTGAGAACGCCACACGTTTGTCCGGGGGCCAGCGGCAACGCCTCGCGATTGCGCGGGCCTTGATTAAAAACGCACCAATTTTGATTTTGGATGAAGCGACCTCGGCGCTCGACAATGAATCCGAGCGCCAAGTGCAGGCCTCACTCGAGATCTTGATGAAGGGACGCACGACCTTGGTGATTGCACACCGTTTGTCGACCGTGCAGAACGCAGATAAGATTGTTGTGATGGATCACGGTGTCGTGGTTGAATTCGGTTCGCATCAAGAGTTAATGGCCAAGGGCGGGGCTTATGCCGCCCTGTATCAGATGCAATTCAGGGATGAGTGATCATGGCTGACTCGAGCGCGCAGCAACGTCAAAGAATTATTCAGGCCATCACTGCGCGGTTTGGTTTAGCGAATGCCCCCTCAGAGGCAGCGTTGGAGCAACTCTCGGGTGAACTCGTGCATGCTGAAGCGTTGCTCGATATGCTTGAGCACAGTTCGCATCGTCGCTGGACTGATCGACCCGTTGACCAGTCCTTGCTTCACGTGCTTTTTGCGGCAGCGTTGGCAGCACCTTCAAAGTCAGACTTGCAACAAGCAGACATTATTCAGGTCCGAGATCGCAGCAAGGTGCAGGCACTGACGGATTTAATTCCGGATATGCCATGGATTAGCCAGGCGCCTGTGGTGCTTGTCTTTTGCGGAAATAATCGCCGGATTCGCCAGATCGGTGAGTGGCGCGGTAAGCCCTTTGTGAATGATCATCTTGACCACTTCATGAACGCAGCAGTCGACGCTGGGATTGTGATGGCGCAATTTATTCGTGCTGCCGAAGCAGTCGGTCTTCGCACCGTGCCTATCAGTGCGATGCGTAATGACTGCGCAGCGACCAGTGAAATCTTAGGGCTACCGGATGCCGTATTCCCGGTGGCTGGACTATGCGTGGGTTATCCCATTGATACCGGTCGCATCATTCCACGACTCGCACTCGATGTGACCGTACACACCGATACATTTTCTGAAGAAAATTTGCAGGAAAAAATTGATGCGTATGATCAACGGCGGCACGAGGTGTTGCCGCTGCGTCGGCAACGCCACCCGGACCTCTATGAAGATGTAGGTTTCAATGGCTGGTCCGAGGACAAGGCGCGACACTACTCAGTACCAGAGCGTGCAGATTTCGGTGACTTTATACGTAATAAAAAATTCAGTCTTCGCTAAGGAGCAGTTGTCGTGAAGTCGACTCAGCCACTATCCCCAGAGGCCCAAGAAGCCCAAATGCTCATGCTGGCCGGTCTGGCCGGTCTTGATATCGCGGTACAAGATTTTCGTGACGATGTATTGACTGCAGCGCGTACCGCCCTGAAGGTTCAGCAGTCGTTTGCGGGCCCGTCAAACAACACGACCGAACCGTGGCCACCCATGCAGGTGAAGCCATGACGACTGCTTGGTTAAGCGCTGCCCAACTACGCGACGCGTACGCAAAGAAATCGTTGTCCCCGGTCGAGGTAGTGAAGTCTCAGCTCGCGCGAATCGAAAAACTCGACTCTCGCTATCACGCTTTTCTGCAGGTTGATGCGGACAATGCGCTGAGGGCGGCTCGACTCGCTGAGCAGGAGATCCATGCAGGGCGCTCCCTGGGGCCTCTTCATGGTGTACCGGTGGGGGTCAAGGACATCATTGATATTGCAGGCCAGACCACAACCTGCCATTCAAAAGTCATGCAAGGCACTGTTGCGCAAACCGATGCCGACTGCGTGACAGCCTTGCGTCGCAGTGGCGCGGTCATGATGGGAAAGCTTGCGCTGCATGAGTTCGCCATCGGTGGACCATCTTTTGATTTGCCGTATCCGCCCGCACGTAATCCTTGGAATACCAATCATCATCCTGGCGGCTCCTCTTCTGGCTCTGGTGCCGCGCTTGCGGCAGGGCTTGTCCCGTTGGCACTCGGTACCGACACCGGCGGCTCAGTGCGCCACCCAGCCGCCGCGTGCGGCATTGTAGGGCTCAAGCCCACTTATGATTTGGTTTCTCGTCGGGGTGTCTTTCCCTTGTCGTTTTCCCTTGATCACGTCGGCCCCATGGCGCGCACAGTGGAAGACACGGCGTTACTGCTTGAGTGTCTGACAGCGGGTGAGTCTCGCCCTTACAAACTCGATGTGAAGAGTCTGCATCAAGGTATAGCGGGAATGCGTATTGGTGTTGTCCGGCATTTTCATGCTGAGGATGAGTTGGCCGAGCCCGAAATGGCAGCAGCCTACGATGAGGCATGTCGAGTTCTCGAGAAACTTGGCGCGCAGTTGATTGAGGTCCGTCTGCCTAGTTTGCAGGAATTCTCGAACCCTCAGAAAGTGATTTTGATGGCAGAGGGTTGGGCTATACACGCAAAGTCCTTGCGCGAGAGGCCAGGTGACTTTGCTCAGATGTCGCGTCGTAAGTTGCTATGCGGTGCCTTCTTATCTGCGGGGGATTATGTTCATGCCATGCAGTGCCGAGAGGCCTTGATCGATAGCGTGGACCGCGTGTTGCAGAGTGTGGACGTGTTACTGGTTGCGAACTCGATGGACCCCGCCTGCGTGATTGATGATGTCCCTGAGGTGGTGCGTACCTACACCCGACAGGCGCGCGTTCCGTTTAACCTAACTGGGCATCCCGCTCTGGCTGTTCCAAGTGGATTTTCAAAAGCGGGCTTGCCGCTGTCTGTTCAAGTGGTCGGACGCTGCTTTGATGAAGCGACGATCTTTCGTGTGGGTGCAGCGTACGAGCGTGCGACTGCTTGGCATGCCATGCACCCGCCTGGGTGCGTGGACTAACCGAGTTCGGCTCGAACGATCGCAGCGCCTTGACTGAGCGCTTGGAGCTTGCCGAAGGCAACATCGCGCGGCAAGTACTTCATGCCGCAGTCAGGGGCTGGGATCAGGTTTTTTGCGTCGACAAATTTCAGGCCCGCGCGGATTCGGCTGGCGACTTGCTCTGCGGTCTCAATAGCGTGCGTGCCCAAATCGAGCACACCAAGCATAATCTTCTTGCCCTCCAGATCGCGCAAAACGCCTAAATCAAGATTTGGCTGGGCAGCTTCAATCGAAATTTGTTTGGCAATCGTGCCGCTTAGGCCTGGTAAGAATGAATAGCCAGCTGGCTTTTGCCCTGTGACGACAGCTGCATAGCCAAAACAGAGATGGACGACAGTAGGGACGGTGATGCCCTGCAGTGCACGATTAATCGCTTGAACGGCATAGCGTTTGGCAGCCTCTGGGTTGTTACGAAGCCAAGGCTCATCGAGCTGAATGAAATCTGCTCCTGCGGCCTGCAGATCAAGGGCTTCTGCATTGACTGCTGCAGCGAAGTCCATGACCATCTCTTCGTCGTCACGGTAGTACTCATTTTTAGCCTGCTGCCCCATTGTGAATGGCCCAGGCAGAGTGATTTTGGCCTTACGATCCGTGTGCGTCTTCAGAAAAATCAGGTCGCGTACTTCGACCGCGTGGGTGCGAGTGATTTTTCCGACGACTCGAGGCACAGGCGTTTTGATACCAGCATTGGAAACGACGATTCCGGGGTTGCGATCGTCGATGCCTTCAAGCTCAGTTGCAAAACGATTCGAGTAGCTTTCGCGGCGGATTTCGCCGTCGGTGATGATGTCGATCCCAGCGCGTTCCATGTCGCGAATAGCCAGGATGGTTGCATCGTCCTGCGCTTGCTCTAAAAACTCTGGCGCGATGCGCCACATTTCATGCACGCGGGTTCGGGGTACACCTTTTGCAAGCATGGCACGATCGACTAGCCAGTCCGGTTGCGGATAGCTCCCAACGACGGTTGTAGGGAGTAACTGCGGTGAATCATTGGAGTTCATGCTAGTCGACCTTTGCTTCGTGGATTAGTTAACTTTTGCGCCGGAATCTTTAACGAGTTTGGTCCACTTTACAAGCTCTGTAGCCATAAACGCATTGAAGTCTTTCTGGTTCATCGGTGTGACGATCACGCCAATGTCCACGAGACGCTTTTGCATTTCAGGATCCTTTAGGAATTGCATCGTCGCCTTTTCAAGTTTGTCGACGATGTCTTGCGGCATGCCAGCAGGGCCAGCTAGACCCCACCATGGGCGAATGTCGTAGCCTTTTACTGTGTCGCCAATGGGTGGAACCTCTGGAGCAATTGGGCTGCGCTCCGATGTTGCGACACCCATCGCCTTCAGGCGGCCCGACTTGACGTGGGGGTAAATCACTGGAACGTGATAGAACGACATGGCGATCTCACCTGCCAGCAGGTCTGTTAAGCCTTGCGTCACTTGCTTGTAGGGGACGTGCTGAATGTCGATGCCTGTCATCGTTTTCAGCAATTCACCCGCCATGTGCGGCGAGGTTCCTGAACCAGCAGACATATACGTCAACTTGCCTGGATTCGCTTTTGCGTAAGCGATCAGCTCTGCCATATTGTTAGCAGGAATTTTAGGATTGATGACCAGCATATTCGGTGCGGCGACCATCAAAGTGATGTGTGTGAAATCTTTGATTGGATCAAAGGGAATCTTGCCGTATAAGGCAGGGTTCGTTGCGTGCGTAGCACTGGTTGAAAATGTCAGTGTGTAGCCGTCGGGTGCTGAGCGCGCAACGGACTCGGCCGAGATATTGCCACCGGCGCCGGCCTTGTTGTCGACGACAACAGACTGACCCAAGATCTCACCTAGTTTCTGCGCATACAGACGGGCAATGACGTCCGTAGTGGTACCAGCTGAGTAGGGCACGACAAATTTAATGGGTTTGTTTGGATAGGTTTGTGCTTGCGCGTGTGCACTTGTCGCGGCTAAAACGCCGCATAATCCTACCAGGGCAGTCCCGAGGAACCGGTTTAGTTGTTTAGTTGAAAAAAGGCTTGGCATGCTTGCTCCTTGGTTTGTTGTGGGAGTTCTGTTGCTCTGTCATTAACCGCACGAGTGTATCGTCTGGCAGGGCTCTGCGGGCGCGCGCGCATCTAGAGGTCAACCCTATGTTGACATTCTGGATGAATGCATAGGAATTATTTCCGGTCAGGTCAAGACGATGTCGTACTGCTCTTGGGTATAGCCAGGGGAGACCTCGAGCGAGATCTTTTTCTCGATAAAGTCGCCCAGCATGGCCAAGTGTTGGCTTTCCTCTTCTAAGAATAAATCAATGACGTCCTGCGAGGCAAGAATACGGAATTCGCGTGGATTGAACTGGCGAGCTTCACGCAAAATTTCACGCAAAATTTCGTAGCAAATACTGCGATTCGTTCGGACGTTTCCACGACTTTGGCAGGTGGGGCAGGGCTCGCACATTTGGTGTGCGAGTGAGTCGCGCGTGCGCTTGCGTGTCATCTCCACGAGTCCCAGCTGAGTGAAACCGTTGACTGTCATGCGTGTGCGATCGCTCGCCAAGGCCTTATTTAGTTCGGCCAGTACCGCATCCCGATGGGTGGCATCATCCATGTCGATGAAGTCGAGAATGATGATCCCGCCTAGGTTGCGCAAACGCAGTTGTCTGGCGATCGCTTGTGCCGCCTCAAGGTTTGTCTTGAAGATCGTGTCGTCAAAATTGCGACCGCCCACAAAGCCGCCTGTGTTGACGTCAACAGTTGTGAGCGCTTCTGTTTGGTCGATGATTAAGTACCCGCCAGACTTCAGATCAACGCGGCGCGAGAGGGCCCGAACAATTTCCTCTTCGATGTTTGCGGTGTCAAACAGGGGGCGCTCGCTGCTGAAATGGGTAATGCGTTCTGCGACGGAGGGGGTATAGATGGCGGCCCACGACTTTAACTCGGCGCAAACGCTACGCGAATCCACCAAGATTTGTCCTGTGAGCGGGGAGACCATGTCCCGTAGCACACGCTGCGCCAACGTGAGATCTTGATGCAAAAGACTTGTAACGGGGAGGGTGCGCGCTGCGTGCTGAACGCTTCCCCACAGCTTTTTCAGGTAGGCAAGGTCCGCCTGCAGTTCTTCGTCGCTTGCGCCTTCTGCCTGCGTGCGTACGATGAAGCCGCCTTTCTCTTCGACGGGGACGAGGGCTTGGACGCGATCACGTAGCGCCTGTCGTTCAGCTTCTGAGCCAATTTTTTGCGAGATGCCAATATGCGGTTCATGCGGTAGGTAAACCAGCATGCGTCCCGCAATACTAATTTGGGTTGATAGCCTCGCGCCTTTTGTTCCCAGAGGGTCTTTGATGACCTGCACCATGAGGCTTTGGCCCTCAAAGATGAGCTTCTCAATGGGAGTGGGAGTCGTACCAAGTGCGCGTTCACTGCGGTTTTCTCTCAGGTCGGCGATGTGAATG
>CAIYWO010000275.1 GCA_903929925.1 uncultured beta proteobacterium
ATGCCCGGAGTGCCTGTTGATCAAGTTTTGGCAAAACAACTCCTCGGCATACATGGCACGCTCGCCATCGTGCTGATCGTTGTAGCACTTGGGCACATATGTGCCGGCCTTAAACACTTACTCATCGACAAAGACGGAATATTCAACAAGATCTGGTTTGGAAAAGCTCCATAACCAGATCTCAGTCCATACGCTTAGTCGAGTTTTGCACCTGACTTCTTAACAATATCGTTCCATTTTTTTGCCTCGCTTTCAACATAGCTGGCAAACTGCGCGGGAGTTGAGCCAACCGGCTCTGCACCCATTGCTTCGTACTTGGCAATGACCTCAGGATTTTTCAAAGCTTGTGCAGCGGCCGCTGATAGCTTCTCGACGATGTCAGTGGGGGTACCCTTTGGCGCCCAGTAGGCATACCAAGTGCTGATGTCAAAACCAGGAAATCCAGACTCGGCAATCGTTGGCAAATCTGGCCTTGCTTTGGCTCGTGTTGCCGTCGTCACTGCAATGGCACGTAATTTTCCAGAATTAATCATCGGTGTTGCGGAAGGCATCGAATCAAACATCAGCTGCAGCTGACCGCCCGCCAAATCCGTTAATGCCGGCGCACTCCCCTTGTACGGAATATGTTGCATCTGAATGCCGGCTGCAATCTTGAAGGACTCCCCGGCTAAGTGTTGCGCCGAGGCACTTCCAGCCGAGCCAAAATTCACTTTGCCTGGGTTTGCCTTCGCAAACTCCACTAAATCCTTGACGCTCTTAATCGGAGAGTTCGCGGGCACCACTAAAACCAGAGGCACCTGTGCAAGCTGCGTAATCGGTGTGAAATCTTTGATCGCATCGAAACGCATGTCTGGATAGACGCTGGGGTTAATCACATGGATCGAGGCATTCGCCAATAGCGTATACCCATCCGGCGCAGACTTTGTGACCATTTCAGAGCCAATCATCCCGCTCGCACCGGGGCGGTTATCTATGACGACGTTCTGACCTAACGATTTCATCATTTCAGCAGCCACCACGCGCGCAGTGATGTCGGTCGGCCCACCCGGTGGGTAAGGAACAATCATGCGAATCGACTGATTAGGGAACGTAGCTGCCGTTTGTGCAAAGCTCGTTGTCGCGACAGACAGTGCACCGATAACCAACCCGCCTAGCAGAACCCGACGCAGCGAACCACTTGATTGCACGACTTTCAACTGATGTTTCATTTTTTTATGTCTCCAAGAATTTCTAAGGCGAGCTTGCCTGTTACCTGACGATGATGCAAATCAGACAACGCATCTGTCAGGCCCGTTAAAGGATAAGTTTTCGTCACGCCAGGTTGAATGCGCCCGGCAAGCGTCCATCGCTGCAGTGTATTCATCATTTTTTGCATCGTGAGCAAATGCTTTTGGGTTTCATCTTCAGGGGTCCAGCCTGTGTACAACCCGAAAAAGAAACCTAGCAAGGACAGATTTTTTACTAAGACGATATTCATGGGAAGCGAGGGGATTTGACCACTCGCAAAGCCGATCGTCAGGACTCTTGCCGCCTGTGCGGTTGCCTTCAATGCACGCTCCATGAGGGCACCACCGATTGGATCAAAAATTACGTCGACGCCACGACCGTTGGTCAACGCCTTAACCTGTTGAACAAACGCATCCCCTGGCTCAACAACGTGATCAGCTCCACGGCTCAGCGCGAGCGCGCGCTTATCTGGAGTGCTCGCACACGCTATCACTTTGATACCCAAGGCTGCGGCGATTTCAACACAGGCCAATCCCGTCCCCGAGCCCGCACCGAGGACTAGTAAGGATTCACCCGGTTCGATCTTTGCACGCCACAATAAGGCAGTGTAAGCAGTGCCGTAGGAAAGGGGTAAAGGCAGCGCCTGCAGCCAATCCATTCCCTCCAGGACTGGGTATACCGTGTGTGCGCCGATCGTGATTCGCTCTGCAAAACACCCCCATCGTGCC
>CAIYWO010000276.1 GCA_903929925.1 uncultured beta proteobacterium
AGCATTCAAAGTCGGCGATGTTGTCACCGTGCAAGGGGGGCGTGATTTTGGAATGCGTCGGGACGGCGCTTATAGCGAATATGTCCGCGTACCTGCGGCCTGGGTTGGTCGCGTACCCGTTGGAACGGATCCCTTTGAGGTGGTGGCAATGGGCTTGGCAGCTTACACCTCAGCGATTGCTGTCGACGAAATCCTGCGACGCGTTAAAACGACAGATGGTCCCATTCTTGTGACGGGCGGAACGGGTGGCAGCTCTTCGTTTGCGATTGATATGCTGGCAGGTCTCGGCTATGAAGTGGTTGCAAGTACAGGTAAAAAATCTGAAGAAGAATATTTGAAATCGATCGGTGCATCGAGTGTGATTGGTCGAGATGAAATTGCTGGGGGCGACAAGCCACTTGAAGAGCAACGCTGGGCTGGTGCTGTAGATGCTGTTGGCGGAGCGCCGCTCGATGCTGTTCTTCGTTCCGCTAAAAAGCGAGCGGTGATTTGCGCGTTTGGTAATGCTGCGAGTGAAACGTTGACGACATCCATTTATCCGTTCATTTTGCGTTCTGTTTCTTTAGTGGGCATCAACGGTAATCATCCTGTCCCTGAGCGCGGTGAGATTTGGGCTCGCATGGCAAAAGGTGGAGACTTACATCCCAAGCGCTTGCACCAAATTGCCTACCCTATTAAGTTTGCAAACTTACTCGAGCACTGTGCAAAGGTCATGCAAGCAGGTATCCGCGGTCGAGCGGTTGTGACATTTTGAGTCAGGCGATCGACTTAACCCGGTATATCAAGCCTGATGATTCGCTCGTCTGGACGCAAACGACGGCTGAGCCGCTCACGCTGACAGAGGAAGTTGTGGCACAGCGAAGGGCTATTGGGCCTTGCTCGGTGTTTGTTGGCGCAACGTATTCGCAGACACTCCAGCCAACACATGTTGACTATCTAAAACTATCTAGCTTTGGTGGCTTCGGACTCAATAGTCGCCTAATTCAGGCGGGCGCCCTAGACGTACTTCCGCTGCATTGTTCTGCTTTAGGCGAGCTGATCACCAGCGGCGTCATTGGTTGTGATGTCGCACTGTTACAGCTGAGTCCCCCAGGGCCTGATGGCAAACATAGTTTGGGGATTTCGGCAGACTATATGGTCGAGGCGGCTCGACGTGCGCGTGTTGTGATTGCTGAGGTTAATCAGCAAATGCCTTGGACGCATACATCTGGTTTGCTTGATGGGATCACCATTCATGCTTCCGTGCAAAGTGATCGACCACTTCTTGAGCTACCTGTCTCGCCGATTGGTGAAGTTGAAACCCGAATCGCCAAGCATGCAGCTGAATTCGTGGACGATCGTGCGGTTCTGGAGCTGGGGCTAGGCGCAATTCCTGAGGCCATCCTGAGACTATTGCATGACCGTCTCGACCTTGGCATTCATTCTGGTGTGCTAGGCGATGCTGTTATAGATTTGGTGCATAAAGGGATTGTCACAAATGCCTATAAAGCAATCGACGCTGGGAAAATCACAACCGCATCTTTACTGGGTACGCAAAGGCTCTATGCCTTCGGTAGCGGTAATGCACAGCTAAATTTGCGGCCGTATGGCTATACGCATGCGCATCGCAATCTTGCGCAGCTCAGTCAATTTACCGCAATTAATTCAGCGATTGAAGTGGACCTGACGGGTCAAGTGAATGCGGAGGTGGCACAGGGGCGCTATATCGGTGCAACCGGTGGGCTTGTGGATTTTGTTCGAGGTGCGCTTGCATCCCCTGCGGGTCGTTCGATCATCGCCTTGCCCTCCACGACACGCGACGTTAGCGTTAGCCGAATTGTTAATCGTATTAAAGATGGTCCTGTTACCTGCACTCGCAGTGATGCGGATGTTGTCGTCACCGAGTGGGGTGCTGCGCAATTACGCGGTAAGTCGCTTGCCCAGCGTGCCAGGGCGATGATTCAGATCGCACATCCCGCGCATCGTGAGGCCTTAGAGCGCGAATTGGCAGATGACTGAAGAAGCCAAAACTGTTAAATTTTGTGCATGAAAAAATTATTGATAATCCTTAGTGTTTTAGCTTTACTGCCCTTAAGCACTCGGGCAGAGAACGCGTTAAATCTCTACGGCATTATTGATATTGGTGTGCAGTATCTCAGTACGCGTCAGGGTGTCGCTGGGGTCAGCGACAGTCAGCAGTTCTTTGGTATTGCAAATGGCGTACAAAGCGGGTCGCGCTTTGGTATGCGTGGCTTTCATGATTTCGGTGGTGGAATCGAGTCTTTCTTTATTCTCGAGAATGGTTTTAACTCGGGTAACGGTGCCGCCGCTCAGGGGGGGCGGATGTTTGGCCGTCAAGCCACGCTTTCGGTACGAGACAACAAGATTGGTCAGATCGACATAGGCCGTCAGGTCAATCTTGCAACAAACTACTTTCTGCCAATTGATCCTTTTAGCGAAGGATTCGGGCAAGCAAACATTGGCGCTTCTTTTGGCTCGACGAACACGGTTCGCTACAGCAATATGTTGTTGTTTCAAACGCAACCAGCAGATGGTTTTACGGTCGGGCTTGGATACTCCTTTGCGACCGAGATGACAGGCCTGTACTTGGGTAATGCCGGGTGTAGCGTTGCTACCTGTCAGGCAACCAATGCCGGCTACCAGTTTCAGGCTGGGAATAATTTACGAGCCGTAACCTTAGGTGCTAAATACATTCGAGGTCCTCTGCTACTTGCAGCTGGTTACGATCAGTTGCAAGGTCCTGAGAACCTGCCGGGAGGCGCGCCTAAGCCCAATCCTACGGCATGGGTGGTTGGTGGGCTATACAACTTTGAAGTGGTAAAGGTTTCTGTTGCCTATGGTCAAAGCCGCAATGGTGTCTGGGCAGGACAACCTGCCGGAAGCGGTGCAGCAACGGGGGGAATTATTTCTGACACCACGTTGGGCGCCGGCGCGGCGTTTGTTCCCGGGTATGGATCTAATTCTTACTTTTTAGGGCTGGCGACGCCCAACGAGCTGACGAGCATGCTTGCTTCGATTCAAGTTTTGCAACCAGCTGGATCGACCTTGCTCAGCATGGATACCGCAGCACAGATGATTTATAGCGTCGGCTACATATACAACATGACGAGGCGCAGCAACTTGTATGCATACGCCTCTTACGCGAATAATTATGCGATGGTAAAGTCAGCACAAAGCGCGGTTGTTGGGATAGGGCTTCGGCATCAGTTTTAGTCTCACAAAGGGTTCTATATGAAAAGCAGGACGACTTTTTCGGTGTTGTGCGTGCTGCTGGGCGGCCTGTTCACTCATCAAGCCTCTGCGCAGTGGGTGAGCATGCATGAAGATGCAACTCTTACTACCTACACCGAAGGTAGTGAACTCATTCGTATGGATAAGTTCGTAAATGTAGCCGAGATGCTCGATTACAAACGTAGAATGCGTAACGAAGAAGGGCATGTCTTTAGCTCGGTCGTTATCAAGGCTCAATACAACTGTCCGGATAATCGAGTACGTATCTACACAGTTGAGCTGTTTGATGAGCGTATGGCTCAAGGCGAAGTCGTGCACATACAAAAAGTCTACGGTCCTTGGAAGGCAATCAATCCGCGGAGCGTGGAACAAGAGCTAAAGAACTTTGCCTGTACGGGTAAGAAGTAGACTGAAGGCAGACACCTTGCTGCCAACCTCTTTTCAGCCGTAATACACAGTTGCACTTCTTTACAAATTAGCGACGATAAAACGCAAATTTACGCTAGTCGTAATAAGTCCTCGGCGTCATACTGTGACCTATATTTTTGAATGAGGTCAGTATGCGCAGCTTTTCAATAAATGCCCGACTAACACGTCTTGAGGCCATTGTCCCCACGCTAGCGACGCGTGAGGATTTGGCCCGCTTGGATGGGCGTCTGACTGAAAGAATGACGAGTCTCGAAGGAAAGCTAACCACCTTAGTCCATCAAGAGCTCAAAGCAATGAGCTGGCGGCTCATTACATGGAACACGGGAGTGCTCGTTGCCTCCTTTGCCGGTGTTTTTTTCATTGCACGTCACGTAAGTTAAGGTCTATATGCGTAGCTTTTCAATAAATGCCCGGCTAACACGACTGGAGATGATCGTCCCGACGCTGGCGACTCGTGAAGACTTGGCTCGCTTGGATGGCCGATTGACCGAGCGAATGACCAGCCTCGAGGGGAAACTAACCACTCTCGAAGGAAAGCTAACCACCTTAGTCCATCAAGAGCTCAAAGCAATGAGCTGGCGGCTCATTACATGGAACACCGGAGTGCTCGTTGCCTCCTTTGCTGGTGTATTCTTCATTGCACGGCATGTGCACTAACGACAATCAAGGTTTAAATCCATGAAATCAATTAAGTCCGGGGCAACGCTCCGCACATTTATTCCTAGCATCGGCCTGGCTTGTTTGCTGCCCGTGTTTCAGAGTGTGCTGGCACAGCCTATTGCGCCTGGTGCTACGGTTACCTCAGTGGGCGTAACAGGCTTAAGCCAGTTCGAGACGGGCCTTGCCAGCGGCGGAAGTTTTAACTGGCAGGATGCCTCCGCAAACTTAAATGTGACAAGGCAATTCACAAATCAGTTCGCTGCTGGGGTGAACGTACGCTACGGCTACCAAAACTGGAAGTGGACAAGCCCGACAGCCTTTAACGGAAGAGGGCCTTGGTCGTCGATTGAAACGCCTGCTCTTGGCATGAATTTTTCTTATGCGCTGACCCCCGAGTGGCGCTTAGGCTTTGTGCCAACGGTTGAGTGGTCGGGTGAGTCTGGCACAGGCACTGGCGGGACAGCCACCTACGGTGCCGTGATGAGCGCCGCGAGGCGTTTTTCTAAAGATCTGACTTTGGGTTTTGGCGCAGGCGTTTTCCGACAAATCGATCAAACCAAGGTTTTTCCGTACCTGATTGTTAATTGGAATATTACGGACAAATTGCGACTCAGCAACCCCCTGCCAGCTGGCCCCTCTGGTGGTGCTGGTTTAGAGTTGTCCTATGCGCTCTCAGAGAAATGGACCTTAGCCGGCGGCGGCGCCTATCGCTCGTATCGTTTTAGGTTAAACGATACGGGACCTGTGCCTGGCGGAGTTGGTCAAAACAAATTCGTCCCGCTGTTCGGGCGCTTGTCCTATCAGTTAGCCCCAAGTACTCGGGTTGACTTGTATGCAGCCGCCACAGTAGGTGGAAATCTTTCGGTAGTCGATTCCAGTGGAAATACACCCTACAGCGATAGCTATAAAACCGGTGTCGCTGCTGCTTTGAGTTTGTCCCACCGGTTTTAAGTTCGCGTAGCGAACTACTGTCAGATTATTTAGGAAACAAGAACGTCACGCTCGCACGTGCGCCCCAGCCTGATGCGCCGCCTGGGATGCTGCTTAGGTAGTAGCGTGCGCCTACTGAGAATGAAACTGGTGCCTCACCGATACGAACGAGTTTCGAAACCGTAGCATTTACTGGGTTTTCGGCACGACGGAGGTCCCAGTTAAACGTCGATTGAGTGTTGACCGTGAATGTCCACGCGTCCTTGGTCACATACGAGACAAAAGGCTGGTAATAAAAGTTATTGGCTGTACCGTATGTTGCGCTGCCGCCAGCACTCCAGGTGTTGTACGTCAGCAGACCAGCGGTCCAGGGGGCTTTCATGACGAGACCCACTGCGGCCACACCCGCTCCAGTCTGTGCAGTACCAAACTGTCTGCCCGAGAGCGAGGCGGTGCTGAGAATTGGACCAACGCCCCAAATAAAATCACTCGCTGCGCGAGGAGAGAAAAATGTTTCTACCAGGACAGGTCCTGTTCCGTTTCCGCTAAAGCCATCGACTTTGTTGAGCGACTCAAACGTGACAACGGGACGAACAATATAGTTCCAGTCATTGTTGAGCTTTAGGGGAATAACCGGCTGAACGACGAGACTGTTGGCAGTACCTTTTTTGTCGACACCTATACCTTGATCGTAGTTGTACTGAAAGGGAACAGAGATCAGATCTGCGACAGGGTTGGTAAGTTTGGCTGCCAAGTCTTGACTGCTTGACTGGCTGGGTTGGGCCATTACAGATCCGGACAAAACGCTCAAGGCAACGCAAAGGGTGACTAGAACAGGGGATGAAGCGTTGTTAAGAGCAGGCATAGTTAAGTCCTTTTTTTGTTAATAAGTGCGACTATTGAATTTCTTTTACAAGCCGGATCCCAACAAGTGTATAACGAGTTTCTGGTGTGTTCCAATTGCGGAACGCACAGCGAACGTAGACGGGCAAGGTATGCCATGAAGCACCTCTACGAACCCTCACCTCGCCAGACCGCGGTCCGGTAGGATCCTCAGTTGGAGACCTTGAGTAATAGTCTGGATCATGCCAGTCCGAGGTCCATTCCCAAGCGTTGCCGAGCATGTCATACACTCCGAAGGCGTTTGGCTTGAAGCTACCTACGGGTGAGGTAAAGGCAAAGCCATCAGAATACTGAGCAGCCCTGTCCGCATATTGTGGCCAGTTCTTTGTGGTGTCCTGATCCATGATGTTTGCATACTCGGCAAGGCGCTCTGGCTTATTGCCCCCCATGTGACGGGTCGCAGATCCCGCTTGACACGCGTACTCCCATTCTGCCTCAGTTGGCAAGCGATAACGCGCCTTCTCTTTGCGGCTCAGCCAGTCAGCCAGTGCCACGGCATCTTTCCAAGTAACGTTGACGACGGGCTCGTCGCCACGCTGTACAAAGCCTGGATTTCGCCAGGAATATTTCGGGTCGCGTCCTTCAAAAGCATCTTGCCGCTCAGTCTTGCTAGGGTCATATTGCGCGTTAAAGCCATAAGCGCCCGTGCCGTCGGCGATAGACTCTGGCGTGTAACCGGACTCCTCAACAAAGGTGTTGAATTGCTCCACGGTGACCTCAAATTGGCCAAGAAAAAATGCCTTAGAAATTCGTACGCGATGAACCGGTTGTTCATCATCTGGTTCAGGCAGATGATCTCTAACGTAAGTCGGAAAGTCCGCTAAGAGGGTATCGACCGTCTCATCGCTTCCCATCTGAAACTCTCCAGCAGGAATGCGTACAAATTTCATGCCGATAGAGTTTTCTATTACGGTTAGTGAGGGCGGGCGCTGAGGCTGCGCACACCCTGTGATTCCAGCTAATAAGATCGTTATCAAAAGTGCGCGCATGTGTAAAGGTTATTTCTTTGGAGCGTTACCAAATTCAACGCCAGCCCATTGCTCAAAGTGACGCATTGGTACGAGGTTATCTTTAGGTCCGTCTCCTTGTGTCATCGCGAAGGCTAGAAATTGACGTGCGGTTTGATTAATCAGCATAGGTGCGCCTATCTTCTCGGCTTCATCTAGGCACATTTTGATATCTTTGTGCAGTAGTTCAGTCGTGAAGCGGGTGGGAAAGCTGCGATCCAGCGCACATTGCGGTATACGCTCAAGTGTGGCAAACGAACGGCCGCTTGAAACATTGAGCACATCAAGCATTGTTTTTGAATCAAGCCCCGCTTTCACCCCATACACCAGCGCTTCGCAACTTGCGAGCATGCTCGTCGCATAGAGCGTGTTATTGATAATTTTCATTGTTTGGCCAAGCGTGTGCTCTGCGCCAAGGTAGAAAATATTCTTGCCGATGATTTTAAGAATGGGTTCGGCGAGTTTGAATGCAGCCTCATCGCCACCAGCCATGATTGCCAACGTCCCGTGCTGCGCTGCAACGGTCCCGCCACTGACTGGAGCGCTAACAAAACCAATTTTCTTCGGGGCAATGATCGCATAGACCTCTTTTGTGACAGAAGGGCCTGTTGTTGATAAGTCGATCAGTGTGCGCATCATCGTGCCCTTGATCAATTCTTCGGCGACAGACTTCACGGCAGCGGGAACGGGGAGACAGAGGAAAACTGTTTCAACCTTAGAGGCGAGATCTTGAACGCTGGTTGCAGTTTCGGCCCCGAGTTCAGAGAAGCGTTTCATCACGTCTTTGTTCAGGTCAAAGATGACGAGTTGATGCTCAGACGCTAGGATGCGCGTGGCGAAATGTTGTCCAATATTGCCCGCTCCGATAAGGCCGACTTTCATGTTCTAGCTCCTTGCTCGTTATTTTGATGATGGAATTGAATAATTCGATTGTATGTATGCATTTAACCACTGGATAACCCTTGTAGACGAAAAGTCTCCGTCAGACTATTTCTTCACCTATTGGTACTTGACCAAAATGTGCCTTAGTTTTCCCTCCCAAAGGAGCAATAAATAAATGAAGAAAGTTCTTCAACTGTGGCTTGCAGCATTAGTACTCTGTAGCTGGTCTGTCGCTAGCTCGGCGCAAGGCTATCCAAATCGTCCCATCAAAATGATTGTGCCCTTTCCTCCGGCAGGTGCGGCAGACCTGACAGCCCGTATCGTTATGAAAGCGCTTTCTGAAGATTTGGGACAACCCATCATCATTGATAATCGTGGAGGGGCTGACGGCGCCATCGCAGGTTTGGCAACAATTAATTCTCCTGCAGATGGATACACTTTATTGTTCGCAACGACGACGGGTTTGAATGCTGCACCGACGATGCGTAAAGTTCCTCCTTATGATCCACTCACAGCCTTTACGCCGATTTCTTTAGTTGGAAAATTTGGCTTCTTTTTGTTTATCAACGCCAGCTTGCCAGTAAAGAATATGGCAGAATTTTTAGCCTATGTTCGCGCCAATCCAGGTAAAGTGAATTATGGAAGCGGTAACGGCACAAGCATCTTAACGACAGCACAGTTTGCACAGAAGGCAAAGCTTGACATGGTGCATGTGCCCTACAAAGGAGACGCGGCGGCGACCACTGATCTGATAGCGGGTCGGATACAGGTATTGCTTGGCACACCAGGGTCTGCGCTTCAGCAGGTGGAGGAGGGGCGACTGCGTGTACTGATGACTTCGTTGCCCAATCGAAGCCCTCTCGTGCCCAATACCCCGACTGCCGAGGAAGTTGGGATTCAAGGGATGACCATTGTGCCTTGGGCAGGGCTGTTTGGCCCTGCTGGTATACCCAAGGAGGTGGTTGACCGTGTCGCCTTGGCCATGAAGAACGTGGCAGTTCGCCAAGATGTGCGTGATGCCCTAGGCAAGATAGCCTTTGAAGTTCAGAGTTCTAGCCCAGCGGAGATGGGTAAGTTTAATAAAGATCAGCTCGAGATCTGGAAAGTCACGGCGGACTCCGTCAACCTGGAACGTAACTAATATTGAAGGCGATTACGCCTTCAATATTAATCAGTCGCTCACTTACTCAGATCGGGAATTGGCATGACCCCTTCAGGCAGCGGTGAGCGATTGACGTTCAACGCCATTGCGACCATCACGTAGTAGCCGCTCACCACCATCAGGTCAACGACACCTTGCTCGCCAAAGAGATCGAGGACTGCCTTGTAATGGGCGTCGCTCACGCTGTGCTTGGTGTGTAATTCATGACAGAAGTTATAGACAGCTTCCTCATCGGCTTTCATGCTTGATGGGCGCTTACCTAAAGCAAGCTCCTCGCCAATTGAGGGATCCAGGCCTTCTTTGAGTGCAAGCCGCAAGTGTGCATACCATTCGTATTGCGCGGTCCAGGTACGAGCTGTGATCAGAATTGCAAACTCATTCAGACGTTTGGGAATCGTGCTTTCAAAGCGAAGATATTCGCCCACTTTACGCATGCGCTCGGCTAACACCGGGCTGCGCAAAAAAACGTTGAACGGTGCCCCTAAGCTTGTTGCGCCTTGCACAACACCCTTGCTGCCCGTGCCCGAGATGGGGCCCGCCATGAGTGAATTGAAGTAAATCTTTTGATCGTCCGTCATTTGATCGACATGGATGCGGTCAAAGCGCTGTTCGTCTTGGATGGGCTTAGTCATATTCAATATTCCTTATGCCACTACCGGCAAGACGATCGTGGAGTAACGATGAATGATGCTGCGCTTGCGGCGCGGATCCCGGATTTCGAGTTCCATACAAGGGGCGGGTCGAATACCTTCACCCTTTGCATTTTTGATTGCACCAAGGGTGCCGCACGAGATGAAACTTCCTGCAGCAGGAGTCGTTGTTGAGAAAAACCCATCACGCAGTGTGTTCAAAGGTCGTATTGAGGCAAAGCTGCCTTTTTGATAGGGGATCCATTCGCCGTTTTCCAAAATGCGTGAATGCAACTCGATTTCATCTTGGTAGCCGACGACATCAGACCAGCGCCAGGCTGCTTTCGCAATGGGCTTTGGACACATCTGCTTAGATACGGCCACAGAGTAGGTTTCTACCCGACGGTCTGTATGGTCTGAGCCGACTGTCAGCCACCATTCGTTATTTGCAAAAAATAGCACTGGCTCCGCCTCGCCAGAACTATCCGGTCCGATCACTTCTATGCTTTCGCTTTGCGTTAATAAAATAGCGCTGCCTCGGTAATACAGAGGGACGGTTGATGGAGCCGGTACACCAAGTAATTCGAGTTCGTGTATGTGGTGCTCAATAGCGGCCGCATCCCTGCCAGTCCAGCCGGCAATAACAAACTGGGTGGCTGGGACTAGCGCGAGGGAGAGATTTGTACCGCCATCCGTTGCGATAGACTCGCAGGCAAAAGAAAGTTGAATGGTCATCTCGTTACTCGACCTTGGCACCAGAAGCTTCAACGACTTTTGCCCACTTTGCAGTTTCTGCGGCGATGATTTTGCCGAAGTCCTGTGGCGTCCCAGGTATCGGCACGCCCCCTAGCTCAGCTAAGCGTTGTTGCATTTTAGGATCAGCCAAGAGCTTGTTCACCGCAGCGTTGAGCTTATCAATAACGGGTTGTGGTGTGTTCTTAGGTACACCTACGCCAAACCATGCTGTTGCCTCATAGCCGGGGACTGTCGCACCGACTGTCGGCAGGTTAGGCATGGAGGGCTCGGCAGCTGCCGAGGTGACGGCTAGGGCGCGGATTCTGTTGCCCTTGATGTGCGGGACGGAAGAGGGAAGGTTGTCGAACAGGACGTCCACCTGACCCGCCGTGAGATCGATCAAGGCGGGACCCGCCCCCTTATAAGGGACATGGAGCATATTGCAGCCCGTCATAAATTTAAACAGCTCGCCCGACAAGTGGACCGAGGTGCCGCTGCCCGAGGATGCCATATTGACCTTACCTGGATTGGCTTTGCAATAAGCGATGAATTCGGCAACCGTTTTTGCGGGTACCGAATTCGACACGACCATTACGTTTGGTGTCCGGATGAGTCCGGCCACGGGAGCGATATCTCGGATGAAGTTGTACGAAAGCTTTTTGTAGAGCGAGGCATTAATCCCGTTAGCTGGGTTTACCAGCAATAACGTATAGCCGTCTGCAGGCGAGTTGATCACAAATTCCGTGCCGATATTGTTGCCACCGCCCGGTTTGTTTTCAACAACGACTTGCTGTCCGAGGGATTCTGACAAGCTTGCGGCAATAATTCGAGCGAGTACGTCTGTCGTTCCGCCTGGTGGGTAAGGCACGACCCATCTAATCGGCTTGTTTGGATATTCTTGAGCAAAGCTCACGCCACAAGAACCAGCAAAGACCGCCGCAATTAGAGCGATCGCGCGTACAAGACGAAACATAGAAATCTCCTTTCGTGTTTTTAGAGCGAAAACGATTCGCAGGGCATCATCGTACCGTTTTTATTTGCGACTTGGTGCGCACCCTCAAGAAATGATTTATGCTAGATCTAGCGTTAAAAAGACGTTAAAAAAACATTAGGAGACAACAATTGAAAATCAATCGTATCGCTCTACCGCTCTGCACCGCATTGGCTGCAATGACACTCGCGGGTTGTTCGACCGGCAACTTGAGCGTGAAAGAGGTTGGGTCCTACCACGTGGGCGGGCGTCAGGTTACCTTGTCTG
>CAIYWO010000277.1 GCA_903929925.1 uncultured beta proteobacterium
TCCGCACCCAGTCGTACATCGATGGCAAGTGGATCGATGCGCCAGATGGCGCCGAGTTCGCGGTCGACAATCCGGCCAACGGAGCCAACATTGCTCACGTGAGCAATCTGGGCGCCAAACAAGCTGAGCAGGCCATTGCAGCGGCAAATCGCGCATTCCCAGCCTGGCGTGCGCGCACGGCTAAAGAGCGATCGAACATTCTTAGAAAATGGTTTGATCTGATCATCGCTCATACCGATGATCTCGCCCGCATCATGACGCTTGAGCAAGGTAAACCTTTCGCTGAAGCCAAGGGTGAGATCGCCTATGGCGCCTCGTTCGTTGAATGGTTTGCAGAGCAGGCAAAACGGGTCATGGGAGATACGATCTCTGCTCCGCTCGCCACGAATCGCATGTTGGTCTTGCGTGAGCCCATCGGAGTCTGTGCGGCGATTACGCCGTGGAACTTCCCCAATGCAATGATCACACGCAAGGTCGCGCCAGCCATTGCAGCCGGGTGCACGATCGTCTTGAAGCCAGCAGAGCAAACGCCTCTATCCGCTCTTGCGCTGGCCGTTCTTGCTGAACAGGCAGGCATCCCGCCTGGTGTACTGAACATCATCACCGCAGACAGCGAGAACTCAATCGCGATCGGCAAAGTGCTCTGCGCGAGCCCAATCGTGCGCAAGGTTACTTTCACAGGCTCCACACCCGTCGGTCGAATTCTGATGCAACAAAGTGCCTCGAGCATCAAAAAAATGTCTCTCGAACTTGGTGGTCACGCTCCGTTCATTGTGTTTGAAGACGCAGACATTGATGCGGCCATTGATGGCGCCATGATTTCTAAATATCGCAATGCTGGTCAAACTTGCGTGTGCACTAACCGCTTTTATGTACACGCAAAGGTGTACGACAGCTTCGTCGAGAAACTTGCTGCCCGTGTCTCGGGGACGCTCGCAGTCGGGGAAGGCTTTGAAGATAAAGTCACCACGGGCCCGCTGATTGATGATGCCGCCGTCGCCAAAGTGCAAGAGCATGTAGAGGACGCAATCGCAAAAGGTGCCAAGGTTGTCACGGGAGGAGCCGCACACAGCCGTGGCGGAAGGTTCTATCAACCCACCGTGCTTTCCAATATCAACGAAGACATGCTGTGTATGCGCGAAGAGACTTTCGGTCCCGTTGCACCTGTCGTCAAATTCACAGATGAAGCTGAAGTCATTCGCTTAGCCAACAACACCGACTACGGCTTAGCATCGTACTTCTACAGTCGTGACATCGGCAGAATCTTCCGTGTAGCGGAAGCGCTCGAGTACGGCATGGTCGGTGTCAATACAGGCTTGATCTCGAACGAGATGGCACCCTTCGGCGGCGTCAAGCAATCTGGCTTGGGCCGCGAAGGTTCTGTCTATGGCATGGACGACTTCATGGAAATGAAATACGTCTGTCTGGGTGGAATCTAAGCACCGGGGGGGGCCGGCGCTTACCAACCAGTTAAGCGCCTTCCCTCGAGGCCTTCTTGCGCTCGTGCTCCTTAAGGTAGCGCTTGCGCAAGCGAATGCTCTTGGGAGTCACTTCCACGAGTTCATCGTCACTGATGAACTCGACCGCATACTCCAAACTGCAATCGACCGGCGGGACCAGACGAACCGCTTCGTCGGTGCCTGACGCACGAACGTTGGTCAACTGCTTGCCTTTGATTGGGTTCACGACCAAGTCATTATCGCGACTGTGAATACCAATGATCATGCCTTCGTATACCGGGTCATTGTGCGACACGAACATGCGGCCACGATCTTGCAACTTCCAGAGCGCATAGGCAACGGCCGCGCCATCGTCTTGGCTAATCAATACACCGTTGCGACGCTCGCCAAGCAAGCCGTCTTTAACGGGACCATACGCATCAAACGTGTGGCTCATCAAACCGTTACCACGTGTCATCGTCATGAAGTCGCCCTGAAACCCAATCAAACCACGTGCGGGCACGCGGTACTCTAGGCGGGTACGACCGCGACCATCGCTCACCATGTCGAGCAGTTCTGCTTTACGCATACCGAGCTCTTCCATGACGCCACCCTGCGTATTGTCTTCAAGATCAATACTCAAGTTTTCGTATGGCTCAAGCTTGACGCCATTTTCTTCTTTGAACACGACGCGAGGACGCGACACCGCCATCTCGTAACCTTCGCGACGCATCGTCTCGATCAAAATCGTCAAATGCAATTCGCCACGACCAGAAACCTCAAACACTGTGTCGTCATCGGTCTCACGTACACGCAAAGCCATGTTGGACTTGAGCTCACGATCCAAGCGCTCACGCAGCTGACGGCTTGTCACAAACTTGCCTTCCCGTCCGGCCAAGGGGCTTGTGTTAACCATGAAGTTCATCGTGAGTGTAGGCTCATCGATCTTCAGGAGGGGCAAGCCTTCTACTTTGTCAGGAGAACAGATTGTCGTGCTGATGCCAATATCTTCGATACCGTTAACCAGCACAATATCGCCCGCAATCGCGTCCTCGACCACTTCGCGCTCAAGGCCTTTGAACTTCAAGACTTGATTAATACGACCTTTAAACGGCACACCATCGGGGCCATTTACACAGATCACATCCATACCAGTTTTGATACGTCCACGACGGATCCGACCAATACCGATTTTGCCAACATAGGTGCTGTAATCAATCGAGGAGATCTGCAACTGCAACGGCGCATCAGGATCGTCCTCGCGCATGGGCACGTGCTCAAGAATTGCATTGAACAATGGGCGCATATCACCTTCGCGCACATCCTCTGTCAAGCCTGCATAACCGTTCAGGCCAGACGCATACACGATCGGAAAATCCAACTGCTCTTCCGTCGCGCCAAGCTTATCGAACAGCTCAAACGTGGCGTTGATCACATAGTCACAGCGAGCGCCGGGACGATCTACCTTGTTGATCACGACAATCGGCTTGAGACCAAGCGCGAGTGCCTTTTTCGTTACAAAGCGCGTCTGGGGCATTGGGCCTTCAACCGCATCGACCAATAGCAACACGCCATCAACCATCGACAGCACGCGCTCGACTTCGCCACCAAAGTCGGCGTGTCCGGGAGTGTCAACGATATTAATGTGCGTACCTTCGTATTCAACGGCACAGTTCTTGGAGAGAATCGTAATGCCACGCTCTTTTTCAAGGTCATTGGAGTCCATGACGCGCTCCGTCATCCGCTCGTTCGACCGGAAGGTTCCGGATTGACGCAGAAGCTGATCGACCAATGTGGTTTTGCCGTGGTCAACGTGGGCAATAATCGCAACGTTACGCAGTGCGCGTGACATACAAGTCCTTTAGTGAAGTGAAACTACATTTTTTGCTGGAGGCACCAAGCCTTCAGGTAAATCATTCATACTGATCAACATGGACTCAGGCGCTTCCATTGTTTGTAATGCTTCAAGCTCTATCGCCGCATCGAGTGCAAACGGTCCGACACGCGTACGTCGCAGAGCTGACAAATGTGCAAAGCAACCCAACATACGACCGATGTCTTGCGCAAGCGTTCGAATGTAGGTTCCCTTGCTGCAATGAACGTGAATATCCGCACTCATCGGCGTCGCGCTCAATAATTCGATACCCCGAATCGTAATTTCGCGCGGCTCTCGCTCAAGCACGATGCCTTGTCGTGCGTACTCATAAAGCGGTTTGCCATCACGCTTAAGCGCCGAAATCATTGGCGGGATCTGCAACTGCGTCCCCACAAATGAATCTAAAACAGCAGTAAGACGTTCTTGTGACACACCTTCAAACTCTGTAGATGCCTCGCTAACAATGATTCCGGTCAAGTCACCAGAATCCGTCTCGCGTCCAAAGGCAATCGTCGCGAGATAGCTTTTATCGGCATTCAGCATCGCACCGGAAATCTTAGTCGCGCGCCCCATACAACACACCAACAAGCCGGTCGCAAAGGGATCCAAGGTGCCCGTATGCCCCGCTTTTTGTGCATCCATGGCGCGCTTTGCACGCTGCAAAGCATGGTTACTCGACAAACCAACAGGCTTGTCCAGCAACAACACTCCATCGAGCACGCGCCCGCGTCTTTTAGCCATCGTCTATTCCAGAAACGACAGCCCTTACGGCTTGTCCTCGGGCTCGTCTGGTACACCGGCATACTGTCCGGGCAGATTCGCTTGATCAATCAACGCAGACATTTCAATGCCACGCTTAAGCTGTGGGTCATGAAAAAACCGCAAGGTCGGCACTGTGTGTATGTGCAACAACTTATAAAGCTGGGAATGAAACCATCCCGCCTTTTCATTCAAGAGCGCCGCAGCCAACTCAGGTTCACCACCTAAAACCGTGAAA
>CAIYWO010000278.1 GCA_903929925.1 uncultured beta proteobacterium
AACTTTGGGTTTTCAGGCAGAGGTTAAGCAACTGCTGCACCTGATGATCCACTCGCTTTACAGCAATAAGGAAATCTTTCTGCGCGAACTCGTCTCCAACGCTTCCGATGCGTGCGACAAGTTGCGCTTTGAGGCAATTGATCAGCCAGCCTTGCTGGATGGCGAGGGTGAACTGCATGTGCGTGTCGATTTTGATAAAGCGGCGCGTACGATCACCATTTCAGACAATGGCGTGGGATTGTCCCGTGACGAGGCGGTAGCCAACTTAGGCACAATCGCCCGCTCGGGTACACGAGAGTTCTTTTCCAAGCTGACGGGTGACAAGCAAAAAGACGCACAACTCATTGGTCAGTTCGGTGTTGGCTTCTACTCCTCTTTTATCGTTGCTGACAAAGTAACGGTTCGCAGCCGTCGTGCCGGAGCTCCCGCCGACCAAGGAATTATTTGGGAGTCGGACGGACAGGGCGAGTTCACGATCGCCGCGTCAGAAAAAGCTACACGCGGGACAGATGTCGTTTTGCATCTGCGCGCTGACGAGGATGAGTTCCTAAGCGGCTGGAAATTGCGCGAAGTCTTGCGCCGTTATTCGGACCACATCTCCTTGCCTGTGCAAATGCTCAAGGAAGAGTGGGATAAAGATAAATCCGAACAAGTTAAAACAGGCGAGTGGGAGTCGGTAAACCAGGCTAATGCGCTGTGGACCCGTAGCAAATCGGACGTAACCGACGAGCAGTATCGTGAGTTTTATAAACATGTCTCGCATGATTTTGATGACCCGCTTGCTTGGACGCACAATCGTGTCGAGGGCCGCAGCGAATACACACAACTGTTATATGTGCCGAAACATGCGCCATTTGACATGTGGGATCGCGATGCACGGCGCGGAGTGAAGCTCTACGTCAAGCGGGTATTCATCATGGATGATGCCGAGCAAATGCTGCCCTCTTATCTGCGCTTTGTGCGAGGGGTGATTGATTCAGCCGACTTGCCACTAAACGTCTCGCGCGAGCTCTTGCAAGAGAGCCGTGACGTGAAAGCGATTCGTGAAGGATCGACCAAGCGTATTCTGAGTTTGCTTGAGGACTTGGCTGAAAACAAAAAAGAGGATTACGCGACGTTTTGGACAGAATTCGGTCAAGTGCTAAAAGAAGGTACAGGCGAAGACTCTGGCAACATCGAGCGGATTGCAAAATTGTTGCGCTTTGCCTCGACCCACGAAGACTCTGACGCTCAGACGGTGACTCTGGCTGATTACGTGTCACGTTTCAAAGAAGGGCAGGATAAGATTTATTACGTCACGGCTGACAGTTACACCGCAGGACGAAATAGCCCTCACCTTGAAATCTTCCGTAAGAAAGGTATCGAAGTGTTGGTGCTGTGGGATCGTGTGGACGAGTGGATGTTGTCCCATCTGCGCGAGTTTGATGGCAAGCAACTGATTTCTGTCGCGAAGGGCGGTCTGGATCTCGAGGCTCTGGCAGATGAGCAGGAGAAAAAACATCAGACGGAAGTGGCAGAGCAATTCAAGCCTTTAGTTGAGCGTTTGCAAGAGGCATTGAAAGAGCGGGTAAAGGAGGTGCGCGTTACCTTACGTCTGGTAGATTCACCGTCTTGCGTGGTGGTTGGACAAAACGATTTGAGCCCGCACTTGCAGCGTATGCTGAAGGCCGCTGGGCAGGCTGCACCTAACGTGTTGCCAGTGCTCGAGATCAATCCGGAACACGCGTTGGTTAAGCGGGTGCAAAGTGCAACGGACGAGAGTTTTAACGAATGGGCAAATCTGTTGTTTGAGCAGGCACTGCTTGCTGATGGAGCACAGCTACCTGATCCGACTGCCTTTGTACGCCGAGTAAATCATCTGCTACTCGGGTAAGGCTTCAGCTGTCCAGTTAGCGAGTTCAGCATAGCGGGCCCAGTCAAAAGCTGGGCCCGGGTCTGTTTTACGGCCCGGTGCAACATGGCAATGCCCCCTTACGGCCTTCAAAGGGTAGTGTGCGCGTAAGCATGCCGTTAGTTGCTTCAGTGAGTTGTACTGCTGATCTGTATAGGCGAGGGTGTCCGTTCCCTCGAGCTCGATACCAATAGAAAAATCGTTGCAGCGTTCTCGACCTTTATACAAGGATACGCCCGCATGCCAGGCGCGTTGATTGCAAGAAACGAATTGAGTTGTGGTTCCGTCGCGTTCAATGACAAAGTGTGCTGACACGCACAGCCCAACAACATTCACAAACCAAGGGTCAGCCGTGGTGTCTAACTGATTTAGAAATAAATCAGCGACGTAAGGGGTATTGAACTGACCGGGTGGCAAACTAATGTTGTGTAAAACAAGTAGTTCGATGTCCGTAGCGACCGGACGCGCGTCACAGTTGGGCGATGGCTTTAGCGCGATAGCTGCAGTGGGGATTAGCCAACCGCCCGAGTCAATCTGCCACATACAGACTGGGCATTAACGCGGCGATTTTGCGCCGAGAGTTGCATGTGCTTGGCTACAAAAGTTGGCGCCCGCTTTGGAAATGGCCTCAGATTCTGGCAGATGGAGGCCACAGTGCGCGCAACGTACCATTGCCTCTGCTTCGACGACTCGTTGCGTGCCAGCTTGTTTTGGCAGAGAGTCGTTATACATTTTTTTGGCAGCAACCTGCGCAAGCACGCGTGTCGCGAGCAAGCCACCTAAAAACGCAACGACCCAGAATAATACTTTTCCCATGTCAGTTTCTCTGTAAGATCACTTCAACTACAAAACGGCTACCGGTATAGGCGAGTACGATAAAGGCAAAACCAACCAGTGTGTACCGGAGGGCAATCCTTCCGCGCCAGCCCCGCGCGTAACGCCCAGCCAAGAGGATACCAAAGGTAACCCACGATAAGAGCGTGAAAATCGTTTTGTGGTCAAGCGGCAACCATTTTCCTGTCATTTGAAGTGAAATGATCGATCCTGACAA
>CAIYWO010000279.1 GCA_903929925.1 uncultured beta proteobacterium
AATTGTTCCGACCAATACCTTAATCTTTGGCGCTGGCGGTCCATATGTTGCGACCGTTAAGGACGACGTCATTACCAGAAAGAAAGTGACGCTTGGCATCGACTTTGGTATGCAAGTTGAGGTGCGCAGCGGCATCACGAAAGAAGATTGGTTGATTTTGAACCCGCTGGATTCAGTGACTGATGGCCAGCGCGTCATCGTACAAGTAGCCAAACCAGCAGCACCGCCTGCTAGACGCGGCTCATGAAACGCGCCCTTGGCCTTAGTCTCCTAGCGCTGGCTTGTGTCGGCTGCTCTCCTATCGGGCCAGATTACGAGCGCCCAGAGATTGAACTTCCTCAAAACTGGAAAAGCTTACCTGGCGCTAACCCTTCACTTTGGAAGACAGCAAATCCTGCTGATGACGCGCCCAAAGATAAATGGTGGAAGGCGTTTAACGACAAGACTCTGGAAGAGCTGATTGAAAAATGTCTTGCGAATAACAATACATTACAAGTGTCTTTGGCAAGACTAGATCAGGCGATTGCGCAGAGCGAGGCACGCGGTGCAGCATTGCTTCCGACTCTGAACCTAGGCGCCGCTGCATCGCGGATTCGAACATCAGAAAACAGGCCGACTACGACCTACACCAGCGTCAATTCATCCACCACTCAAAACGATTATCGTCCAGTGGCGGTCATGACTTACGAAATTGACTGGCTTGGTAAAGTGCGCCGAGATGTCGAGGCGTCAACGAATACAGCGGCGCAAGCCGCAGCTGACACTGAGAACGTTAAGTTGTTATTGACTGCTCAACTCGCAAGCGCCTATTTCTTGCTCCGCCAATACGACGAAGAAATCAGAGTCCTGAGTAACATCGTTGCAATCCAGAAAAAGCTACTAGACCTGATTCAGAAACGCTATGACCTAGGTGCGGCAGGTCGCACTGAACTATCTCAACAAACCGCTCTAGGCGAGTCTAGTGGCGCACAGCTTGAGATGTTGCGCTCACTACGCAACGTTCAAGAAAATTTAATTGCAACGCTTACTGGCACCCCAGCTGCGCTGTTCTCGCTTGCACCGGGTCGTCTGCCGGATCACCCGCCAGCGTTTCCAGTCAGCCTCCCCTCTTCATTACTCGAGCGTCGACCTGATGTCGCAGCAGCAGAGCGGGCGATGGCAGCAGCAAATGCCCAAGTGGGTGTCGCAAAGGCTGCGTTTTTTCCGTCCCTTCTGATTGCACCAGCATTTTTTGGAACCGACTCGACCAACCTTGCGAATCTGCTGAGCATGCCTTCAATTGTTTGGTCGATCGGTCTGACGGCAACGCAAACGCTGTTTGACGGAGGACGCACCAGCGCGAACTACCGCTTCGCTCAAGCGGGCTATCGCGCAACAGCATCGAGCTATCGCCAAACAATCACCGTTGCGATCCAAGAAACACAGGATGCAATGAGCAGTGTGCAACAACTGGAGCGTGCACGTAGCAAACAAGACGAGGCCGTGCGCAACCTAAACAAAGCCTACCAAATCAGTGCGATTCGCTACCGTGAAGGCCTAGACACTGCGCAGACTCTTGCCTTGATCCAGCAAAACCAATTGACTGCTCAGCGCATTAAATGGCAGATGCATGGCGGACAGTTTTTAGCCAATATCGCGCTGGTCAAGGCACTTGGTGGTGGCTGGGACGGATACAAAGACCTTAAGCCTGAGCTCTCGCCAGACAGCAAAAAATAGAGCCGCGTTCACTTCCTACAACCCCCTGAAAATAATAATTGGGATGTACTAAGCATGTTGATTTTTTCAACCACCGTTTTTCTCTCTGCCTTCCTGCTTTTTCAGATTCAACCGATTGTCGCCAAAATGATTCTCCCCTGGTTTGGGGGCTCATCATCGGTGTGGAGCGTCTGCATGGTCTTTTTCCAGGCGGAACTCTTGCTCGGCTACGCGTACGTCCATTGGTTACACGAAAAGCTGTCACCGCACAAACAAGTACTGGTGCATGTGAGTCTGCTCGCACTGAGCTTGCTCATGCTACCGGTTGCCGCTGACCCTGCGTGGAAGGGTGATGCACTGACCGACCCTAGCTGGGCAGTTTTTGTGGTTCTCACCATCGCGGTAGGCGCTCCCTACCTCATGTTGTCAACAACAGGCCCTCTGATGCAAGCCTGGTACGCCTTGGCATTCACAAAGCCCGGCACAGAGATCAAGCCGTACCGCTTGTACGCACTCTCAAACTTGGCCTCGATGCTCGCGCTTCTGTCGTATCCTGTTGTGATTGAGCCATTCTTTGCTGTTCAACATCAAGCGAATATGTGGTCTCTTGGCTATGCAGCATTTACTCTCGGGGCGCTACTTACTGGCATTGTTGTTTGGAAGAGCCACGCTAAACCACAAGAGCATAAGCAGGTTGAAACATCTACCGCAGCGCGCCCCTCTCTAACCGAATGTTTACTTTGGATTGGTCTGGCTGCAACAGCATCAATTTTGCTTTTAACGCTGACGCATCAGTTGACGAACGATGTTGCACCAGTTCCATTTCTTTGGGTGTTGCCCCTCAGCATTTATTTGCTTAGCTTCATTCTTTGTTTTGACGCACCTCGTTACTACGTTCGCTCAGCTTTCCTGATTGCATTGCCTATTGCACTACTCACAGTTGACTATGTGCTCAGCCATGGCCAAGGTATTCCTGCCATGGTGACGCTGCTATCCCTTTCACTTTTCGTGTTTTGCATGGTTTGCCATGGTGAACTCGTTCGCAGAAAGCCGCCCGTGCGACACCTCACACTTTTCTATCTCATGCTTTCCGTAGGGGGTGCGCTGGGCGGAACCTTTGTTGGGCTGATTGCTCCAACGATTTTTAACGCCTACTTTGAACTACCGATCGGTCTGTTCCTTTGCGCTGCCTTAGTCACAATCGTTATATGGAAAGAAAGCTCAAAGGCGTTGCGTATTGCAATTGCGATCGCCCTAGTTCTCTACAGCGCTCGCCTGATTTACTTGTCGCTTGAATATGTGAACGGATACCGGGTGGTGATGCGTAACTTCTACAGCCAATTGCGCGTGGAAGACGTACCAACCGTGCATGGCGTGAAACGCGTCATGCGTCATGGAAATATCATTCACGGCGAACAATACCTTGACGAGAATTTACGCCGTAAACCAACCGCCTACTACTGCCCCCAGTCTGGCATCGGTCTGGCGCTCAATAGCTTGAGCACTGCACAATCGCAAAAGATTGGTATTGTTGGTCTTGGCGTTGGCACACTCGCCACCTACGGGCGTGCTGGTAACGAAATGCGCATGTACGAAATAAATGACCAGGTCGTCGATGTTGCCCGTACTGAGTTTACGTACCTCAGCGATAGCCCTGCCACGATGGTTTCAGTTTTGGGTGACGGCCGTTTAATGTTGGAACGTGAACCAAAACAAGATTTTGATCTGCTTGCGATGGACGCGTTCTCTGGTGACTCCATCCCGACACACCTTCTGACACTCGAGGCGATGAAAATCTACCTTGGACATATGAAGTCAGACGGAATTCTCGCGGTCCACATCACAAATCAGTACCTAGACCTGCAACCGGTGATGGCTGCGATTGCTCAGCATTACGGCAAAATTGCCTTGCTGTATAGCCTTCCCAAAAATCCACCCGAGCCTTTTTGTCGTCATACGACCTGGGTGCTCTTGATGTCACCCGAGCGCGCAGCCAACCTGCCGAAAGAACTGCAAGGTGGCATGAAGCTGACGCCTCGTCCTGGCTTCAAGCCTTGGACGGATGGTTTCTCGAACCTAGTTGACATCCTTAAGTAACGGGCGCTACTTAAGGCTTTACTAATTTTTGCAATATCGCTTGGTTGAGTCGGGCAACGTTTCCAGTCAGCGCCCCGCTCTTGGTCAGATCAAGGGGCTTTGAGCCAACCTGCAGTCTGACTGCTGGGCTATTGCCAATAATGAGTGTCGCGACGCGTTCTAGCTCGACGTCAATTGACTGGCCTGGCTGAAAAATACGCTCATTGCGCCGGCCATCAGTGGTGATAAGCGATGCCCAGCACTCCCCGACAAAAACAATTCGAAGTGTCGTACTTTTTAAATTGGCAAACGGATCAGGAGCGGCGCCTGCTGCAGGCGCCTCGGTAGCGACCGGCGGCGTTGCTACAGCAGGGGCTGCTGTCGGGGTGGGTGTCGCTGCAACAGGCTCAGCCGCTTTTACTTCCGGCGCCGTCTGAACTGTTGTAACAGCTGGAGGGGGAGTGGCCGGGACTGCGTTATCTGTCACGACCGCCTTGGGTGTGTCTGCCGACGACGCCTGCTTAGGCTCAAGCTCTGTCTCCTCAGAGCTACTAAAAAGCCGCCCCCCCAGCGTCACTGCTAGGATAATCAGCACAACAACCGCTGCACTACCCGCCAAAATATAAATGCGTTGTCTTTGCGTATGTGAATCAAGCGGAGCCGGTCCATGTCCCGCTTTGTACAAACGTGCAACACCGGAGGCAGAGGACGAAACCGCTTGCAAACTTGAGACCTCAAGTTGTTGCAGTTTGTCGTTGATAATTAAGTCGCGACTCAGACCTAGGTAAAACAGATAACCTTTCAGCGCATGCACATAGCGACGCTCATGATGAAAAGAATCCATCGCTCCAGCCTCAAGGTTCAAGACTTGACTGGGAGACAAGATTAGACGCTTGGCGACGTCTCCAATCTCTTTCTTTTGATTCAGTCGCGCCTGACGCAAAAGCATCCCCAGCTCAATGCGCATGGCGGCGCCGAGATCGAGTGAATCGTTGTTTTGGTCCAAGTTATCCAAGTGGCTTACCTAAAATCAGATCAACATCATAATTCAAATTAAAGCGTTTTTAGGTCCTGGGCGATCAGCTTAGAGATGTAGCCAGTGGGGCTATCCATTTCATGCAAGACCGAATAGTGATTCAAGCCCGGCAATTCATGCAAACCAACCTGGCACCCCATAGACTTCAAGTGTGCGGCCATACGCGAGGACTCACCAATCCAGTCGCGCGGCTCGGCACCACCCACCACTACTTCGTAAGCAACCTTCGCGGCAAAAGGATGTCGGACTGGACTCAAGGCAACGACGTCGGCAGGCTTGAGGTGAACCTCATCATTTACAGTAATCTGCAAAACAGGCTCAACATCAAATACGCCACTGATTAGGTACGCCTTCTTTATCGCGTGCTGCTTTAGCTGAAAATCAGCCCCTGTCTGCGCCAAAGTCGCTGCAATGATATGCGCTCCAGCTGAATGGCCAGACACCAACATCTTGTTGCCATCCACATTCCAGCCCGCTGCCTGCTGAGCAACCCACTCCAACCCGCGACGGGTTTGATCAACGATTTGCGCGACTGTCACGGCAGGACAAAGGTCGTAGTTCATCACGACCACCGAACAGCCCAGGGGTAACACCCCATTTACAACAAAGGTGTAGTCCTTTTTATCGCGAGCCCGCCAATAGCCCCCATGAAAAAACACCATCACGGGCTGATTGGGTTTGCCACAATAGAAGAAATCAGCGGTCTCCAGAGGACCTGAACCATAGCGCAAGTCGAATACACCTTGAAACTTCCCACGCGCCTCTTCACTCGCGCGCGCGCCGAGGTCTGTATAAGCGGCTAACTGTTCCGGTGTGACGGTTGTGCGTGGGTTGTATTGTTTTTCTACTGCTTCATTCATGGAGCTGCCCCTCGTAAATTTCGATCAATTGCACGGATAAGCGATTATGGACTAACAGTCCATCCACCACCAAGCGCCTTAAAGAGATCTACTCCCGCCTGTAGACGCAAGGACCGGTTGATGACAAACGCTAAATTAGCCTCATTCGCGGAACGTTGGGCCTCCAGCACATTCAGATAATCAACATAGCCTGCCTCATACCGCAAGCTAGCGAGTTCCTGGGCCTTGGTCGCCGCTTGAACTTGTTGCACTAGAAACTGCTCCGTTTCGAGCGTTTGCCTAACGGATACTAAGGCGTCGCTGACCTCACCAAAGGCACCTCTAATTACTTTGACATAGTTGCCCAACACTTCTTGCTGCTGCGCATTCGCAAAATCAAGACGTGCCTGCAGTGCCCCACCTGTAAAAATCGGCTGAAGTAGCCCAATACTGGCCGACCACACCGTACTTCGTCCAGATAAGAAAGCACTAAAGTCGACGCTCTGTGAACCAAAGACGCCAGTCAAAGAAATAGTCGGGAAAAAATTAGCTGTCGCTACACCGATCCTTGCATTGGCGGCCGTTAACTCTTGCTCGACACGATTAATATCAGGCCGGCTTTCGAGAATTGTAGAGGGCAAACCAGCTGGCGGAACGGGCGGCAGCGGCAAGGATCTTAAGTCTAAAGCATCCAACTTTAAATCCAACTTCCCCGTCAAAATCCCAAGCTGATTTTGAGCAATTGCGCGCTGACGCTTAAGTTCAGACAACGTTGCTTGGGATGACGAACGCGCAGCAAGCGCCTGATTCACATCAATCGGCGAAACCAACCCACCTGCCAATTTTGCCTGGGC
>CAIYWO010000280.1 GCA_903929925.1 uncultured beta proteobacterium
GCGACAAATTCTTTCGCAATGTCAGCGATGTACTCACCCTTATAGCCATCTGCGGGATAGTCAGGCGAGTCTGTGCTGACACCTTGCGCGCGTGCCTGGACGCTGATCGCAAGGTTTTGAATCTGATTGCCCGCGTCGTTGTAATAAAACTCGCGGCTCACCTCAAAACCACTTGCATCAAACAAGCGGCAAAGTGCATCCCCAAGCGCAGCCTGACGTGCATGACCAACATGCAGAGGGCCGGTTGGGTTTGCGGACACAAACTCAACTAATACTTTATGGTCTTTGCGTGGTGCGCGACCGTACGCATCACCAAGCTGCGCGATCAGCGGCAATACAGCGCTGCGCGCAGCATGGGTCAGTCTGAAGTTAATGAACCCTGGGCCCGCTAGCTCAGCTTGCGCAATAATGGCTGTTGCGTTGGGGTCTCCCATCAGCGCATCAACGATGGCCTGCGCTAATTCGCGTGGGTTGCGTTTTGCTGGTTTGGCGAGTTGCATCGCAACGTTGGTAGCCAGATCTCCGTGTGCAGCGACTTTCGGGCGCTCAAGGATAATCGTTGGTTCCGCCTCAGGCAGAACGCCGGCTACGGCCTTTTTCAGGCAAGAAATGAGAGTGTTTTGTTGCTCGAGGAGCATGGGCGTAATAGACGACAGGTTGAGGCCTCAAATCATAGCCTGAATTATGGTTTACATTGACTCATCACTTAATAAAGGAGTCGCAATGCTTGTTACCTTTAGCAGCAAGGCTGGTGCCGATGTCCTGATGCTGTCCCAGCACGCCAAGCCGCTTTTAAAAATCATCGGCAAACTCGATGGTCCTGAGCTTGAAACCCGTGGGGTATGGATGCCTGAACAACTTGGCGAAGCCATCGCTTTGCTCGAGGCCGCAATCGCCCAAGAAAAAACAGCCCATGCCGACGAAGACCCAGATGAGCCAATCCATCCGCTGGCCCAGCCCGTTAGCCTGCGCCAACGATCCTTCACCTTGCTTGATCTATTTCGACGTGCGCAACAAAAAAAGCTTCCCGTGCTGTGGGAAGCCAGCTCAGCTTGGTAACTTAGGGTCAGTAGGCCTGATCAAATAGCGATCTGAAGTCAGCAACCGTTGTGTGACGTGGGTTCCAGCGGTTGTAGTTTGCCGCAAAACACGCTTTTGCCATGTCATCAAAGTACTCTTGCTTGGCGCCCACATCGCGCAAACGCGCGGGGATCGACAAATCAGTGCACAAGGCGGTGATGGCATCTACGGCAGCATGTGCTGCCTGTAGCGTGGGCAGCCCTTGAACCGGGCAACCCATTACTTCTGCGACACGCGCGAATTTTTCAGGAACTGCCAGCAAGTTGAACTTTGCAACATGCGGCAAACACACGGCATTCGACAAGCCGTGAGACAAGTGAAACTCGGCGCCGACAAATCGCGCCATACAGTGCACGTTACCCAGGCCCGTCTGACCAAACGTAATCCCCGCCAGCGCAGATCCACACAGCATATTCATCGCAGCTGTCGAATTTTGCCGATTCGCCACAAACTGACGGATATTGCCTGCCAATAACGCCATCGCTTGCAGGTTAATCGCGTCAGTCATCAGATTTGATCCGAGCGAAATATACGACTCAAACGCATGCACAAAGGCGTCAATGCCCGAGTGTGCCGCAACATGTGCCGGTACCGTGCGCAACGCCAGAGGATCAAGAATCGCAAACGGTGCCGGATTCAATGCCGCATGGCGAATCGACATTTTGAGATTTTTCTCAGTGTCCGTAATGACACAGGAGCCTGAGACCTCTGAGCCCGTTCCCGCAGTCGTCGGGATCGCGATCAAAGGAAGGGCAGGGGTCAAAAACTTTTCGATTCCCTCGTAATCATGAATACGCCCGCCATTTGTGGCGAGGATACCAACGGCTTTCGCCACATCGATGGTGCTGCCGCCACCAATCGCCAGGATAACGGTCGCCTTATGCGCGTGACAAACCGCAAAGGCTTTCTCAACCGTGTGTGCACTCGGATCAGGCTCAATCTCAGTGAATAGCGCCGTCGATACGTTCGCCTCCCTCAAGAGGCTAGCCACGCCCGCGTAGAACTCACTTTTAAGCAAAGCTGCATCCAGCGCAATGAACATGCGCTGGCATGCGAGCTTGGCAATTACCTCAGCAATTTTCTTATATGAGCCCTCGCCCATATAAATCGTCGTCGGACAAAAAAAGCTGGTGATCATATGCTTGAGTTAAACGTCGAGGTTGGCAGCTTGCAAAGCATGGGTTTCAATAAAGGCACGGCGCGGCTCAACGTTATCACCCATTAGCGTTGTAAAGATTTCATCCGCGGCAATCGCGTCTTCAATCTGTACACGCAACAAGCGACGCACCGTTGGGTCCATCGTGGTCTCCCATAACTGGGCTGGGTTCATTTCACCCAGGCCCTTATAGCGTTGCTTACTAACATTACGCTCAGCCTCTGAACGCAACCATTGCATCGCCTCGCGGAAATCGGCAACCATCACCTCTTTGCGTTTTTCACCCTCACCGCGTGCGACCATTGCGCCCTTACCAATCAAGCCCTGGAACGTTGCAGCAGCACGTGCCAAGATGGCGTA
>CAIYWO010000281.1 GCA_903929925.1 uncultured beta proteobacterium
CAGCAGGGTGCACTGTTCCTCTACGGCAAGATGCCTGTGGCAGAAGATTATGTACTCGACGGTATGGTGAGCCTGGGGCTTAGCTCAACAAACCTCTCGCGCAGTGACGTTACCGGTATCAGCAGTGGTTTTAGTAATAAGTCAGTGATGGGTAATGATGTACTGGTCAGCGTTGGTATCAGCCGAAGGTTTGAGTACACGGGGCTGCGCGTCACACCCTACGCACGCCTCACTTACCAGTACGTCGGCCAAGCCGCTTACGATGAGGGTGCAAGTGCCGCCGCGCTTAACGTCTCACGTATGAACGCCAATGGTGTGCGTGGAGTGATCGGAGTGGGAGCAGGGTCGCTGAACAAAGACCCGCTCAAAGATGAATACACCTACCGCGCGAACCTCGCGATCGGTGCTGACTCGCAGGGCTTACTCAATCCAACGCTTAACACCACACTCGGTGGTTACTCAAGCAGTGTCACGACGCCCACGGCAGGCTCGACGTTTGTGCAAGCAGGCTTGTACGGTACGGTCAACGTCGCTGACAGTGCCTATGCCTACGCAGGTGTCTCGGTCGAAGCTAGGACGGGTCAGACTCTGTATGGTGGGAGTGTTGGATTGCGGGTGGCGTTTTAGAGGAGGGGACGCCCAGAGTTTGTATCCCTCTCGGCGACCAAAAGCAAAAAACCGGAGATTTCTGCATCTCAGGCGGTTTGGGATGTTGCCAGTGCTGCCCCGCCAATAAATCGGCTCTACCCCATTAACGGGGGATGAACCGAGATTTCTAGCACAAAAATATGGAGCAAGGGGTAAAGCTAACTGAGGTTGCGCCTTGTACCCCACCAGCAGAAAGCTCTAGCGCATCGTCAGTTACGTCTTGTGCCAAGACTTCATCAAGTTCAATATTCATAGTCATACTCCAAGGTTAGATTCCGAGCTTCACATAACTCGAGTTGGGACTGCGCATACACTTCAAAAAAATTTACGCACATTGTTAACACTCCGGATAACATGTGCTCACAACAATAAAAAATAAATTTAGCACGATCCAAGGTAATGCAAATGAATAAACTTTATGTTTCGATTTATTTTTTTGTATTTTCGGAGTTAAGTTTTATTTCTCAATGAATCGCTACTAGTTTTATAGACACTTCTTAGCCTAGCATTTAGGCAATAAAGGAGGCGTCATGAGTAGGAAACGATTTACCGAGGGATTCAAGATCTAGGCAGTTCGACAGATTACCGAACGCGGTTTTGCGGTCAAGGATGTTGGAGGCCGTCTGGGGGCATCTCAGCATAATTTGTACACCTGGATTCAAAGCGGTACGGTGTACGGCTATCGTAAAATCTCTGGTGATTTGCACGATATGGGTGAGTGTCTTTGACTATGTAGAAATGTTTTATAACCCTATTCGTCGTCACAGCCATAACGACGGCTTATCACCAGCAAAATACAAACAGCGGTTCAACCAAAGGCTAGCTAGTGTCTGGTAAATTGGTAGCGATTCAATGTAACGGGGCTGCCCAGCCAGTACATGAGGATCAAATCAGGTTAAACCGATGAGCCAAAAAGTCTTTTGGTCCGACCCGTATCAGACCAAACTCTCAACTACCGTTTCGACTGTGTCTGGTAATGACGTTACCTTGTCCGAGACCATCTTCTTTGCGTTTTCTGGGGGACAAGAGAGTGACAGCGGCACGATTAACGGTCAAACAGTCCTAGTCGCACAAAAGCGTGGTTTAGATATCGTCTATACCTTGGCGGAAGGCCACGGACTGTTGGCCGGGCAGTCAGTGCTAATTCAGATTGATTGGGTCAGGAGATACCGACTCATGCGACTGCACTTTGCTGCTGAACTGGTTCTTGAATTGTTTTATAAGACATTAGGGGATGTGAATAAAGTTGGTGCCCATATTGCTCCGGACAAAGCGCGCATTGACTTTGCCTGGCCAGAGAGCATCACACCTCTACTTCCTTCGATTGAAGCTGAGGCTAACGCAATCATTTCGGCAAATATGGAAATTATTACCGGTTTTGAAGACGAACTCACTGAGCGTCGTTTTTGGGAGATTGCGGGTTTCTCACGCGTCCCTTGTGGTGGGACGCACGTAAAACGAACCGCTGAAATTGGTACAATCAAGCTTAAACGAAACAATAAAGGTCGAGGCAATGAGAGGGTCGAGATTTACCTTGGTAATTAAAACATCGCTCCTTTGCCTTTGATCAATTCAAAATATTGCCCTAGTTATCTCACTGTGGCCGATGTGCTCGGAATGCATACGGTATTCATGCAAAGGTATGGCGGCGCAGGTGGCTTCGAGAGTTTGCAATTGCTAAAGACTAATGGTGGGTAGTCTCCCTCCCGCAGACCAAAAGCAAAAAAACCAGAGATTTGAGAGCCTCAGCGGGATGGTGTTGTAGTCAGCGCTTGACCGATTCACATGCCTTTGCTTGACCTATGTCAACTGTTGACATAGGAAATGCCAATACACTTGCCTGAAGTCATAGCCCTGACTTCCGTCGTCAAGACGCCTCTCCAACGGGATCGCAAGAACAATGTTTAAGAAATTTTCTGTTCGAGGGCGTACGCTAGCGCTTCTGTTAGGGGTAATACCTCTAGTTGCTCTATTTGTATTTGTTGTATTTCGCTCTGGTCCTCTAGCCTCCATAGCAGTTACCGTTGTAACTCTAGAAAAAAAGACAATCACACCTGCAATATTTGGAATCGGGACGATTGAGGCTCGTCGCACGTATAAGATCGGTCCGATTGCGGCCGGTCGGCTGATGACACTTGAAGTTGATGTCGGTGAGCGTGTGACAGCGGGTAGAGTGATCGGTGAAATGGATCCTGTGGATCTTGACGACAGGATGCAAGCGCAGTCCGCAGTGCTCAAACAGGGCGAGGCTCAACGTTTGGACGCAAGAACGAGACAGCTTTATGCCAAGACACAAGCGAAAAGATATGAGCAACTATTGGCCGTAAAGTCTACTAGCGAAGAAACTTATGCGACAAAGAAACATGAGTACCAACTATCGGAAGCTAGTCTGAGTGCATCAGAGCAACAGTATGCACGCGCCCGATCGGACTATGAGGCCCTGGCAACACAACGCAAAAATCTAAAACTGCTTGCGCCGGTTAGCGGAATTGTTTCGTTAAGAAAGGCGGAGCCAGGAACGACCTTAGTGGCGGGGCAGGCGGCAGTAGAAATTATTGACCCAACTACAGTATGGGTCAATGCGCGTTTTGATCAGGGCAATGCCAAAGGGTTGATACCGGCATTGTCTGCCACCATAGGGTTACGCTCTGCGCGTGGACAAATTCATACTGGACAGGTTGATCGTGTCGAGGTGATGGCCGATCCGGTTACCGAAGAGATGAGTGCAAAGATCACTTTTGATCGTCCGCTTGCGAGAATGCCGCCTATTGGCGAGTTGGCTGAAATTACTGTCATGCTGCCGTCGCTTGATTCTATTCATACTCTGCCCAATGCGAGTATTAAGCGGCTGAATGGGGTAACGGGTGTTTGGCAGGTTGTAGACGGCAAATTGCGATTTGCGCCAGTTAAATTTGGAGCCTCTGATTTAGATGGCTCGGTTCAAGTCCTGGACGGATTGAGTCCGGACGCTAAGGTCGTCGCTTACAGCGAAAAAGCGTTGAGTGCGTCGAGCAGGATAAGAGTTGTTAAAAATATTCCTGGTACAGATAAGTGATTAGCCTCGCTGGTCGGGACATCCTGCATGGGTGGGGAAAGTTTGTCTTCACGGGCATTGGTCTGGGACTATTGATCGGTGTGACACTGACGATGGCCGGGGTCTATCGTGGCATGGTTGATGATGCCAAGGCCCTATTGGACAATAGTGCTGCTGATCTGTGGGTCGTGCAGAAAGATACCCTGGGTCCCTATGCAGAACCCTCGAGTATTTATGATGACCACTGGCGTGCTATTCGAGGCGTTCAGGGCGTTGCGGACGCAACTAACGTCACGTATCTCACGATGCAGGTTCGTCACGGTAATCGTGACGTTCGAGCTATGGTGACTGGCATGGTAATGGGTGAGCCCGGCTCCCCAGGCGGACCTCCATATCTGGTCGGTGGCAGACAGATAACAAGAGGTCATTACGAAGCTGTCGCAGACCTTGCGACGGGCATCAGGATTGGCGAACAAATTAAAATCAGACGTAATGTTTATACCGTAGTGGGCTTGACCAGACGGATGATATCTTCGAGCGGTGATCCGATGATTTTCATTCCCATCAAAGATGCACAGCAAGCACAATTTTTAAAAGATAACGACGCGATACTTGAGCAACGTCGCCGGACAGAACAAAATCCAACGCTCAACAGACCAGGATCTCCTGAGTTACTTGATGCCGTAATTGCTTCACAAAGCGTCAACCAGTTTGTGA
>CAIYWO010000282.1 GCA_903929925.1 uncultured beta proteobacterium
AGACGGTGTTGAGTACGGACAATTTGTCCCGCGCCCGTGCCACAGCTGAATACTGGGATGATCGCGCACCTTGGTGCGTTCGAGCGCCCGAGCAAGAGGGGCGCCTCTAATGGTGACAGACGCTCTGCAACAGATATATAACTTCGTACTTTTGCCCTTCGTGGACTACGGCTTTATGCGACGCGCGCTCGTGGCATGTGTGGCCATTGGTTTGGCGTGCGGTCCCATCGGTACGATTTTGGTGCTACGACGCATGAGCCTGGCTGGGGATGCAATCGCACATGCCGTACTACCGGGTGCTGCAGTCGGATTTATATTTTTTGGGCTCTCGCTACCCGCCATGACGATTGGCAGTTTCGTTGCTGCCGCCTTAATGGCGCTGCTTGCCAATTTAGTGACGCGCTGGACCAAACAAAAGGAAGATGCGAGTTTTGCCTCGTTCTATCTCATTTCTCTGGCGCTTGGCGTATTGTTGATTTCTACCAGCGGAAGCAAGGTGGACTTGTTGCATTTTCTGTTTGGCAGTGTTCTTGCGACAAATGATGAATCATTGATCATGATCGCCGGTGCCTCGACCATTACCTTGCTGGTCCTGGCGGTGATATGGCGTCCGCTGATTATTGAATGCTTTGACCCAGCGTTTTTACGGACCGTCGGTGGTCGTGGTGGGCTGATCCATCAAGTATTTATGTTGATAGTCGTTTTGACGTTGGTGTCTGGCTTTCAAGCGCTGGGGACCTTGATGGCAGTTGGGCTCCTCATGCTTCCTGCGACAGCTGCCCGATTTTGGTGTTACGGCGTCATCGCTCGTGCGAGTGTTGCGGCCTGCATGGGCGCTGCAAGCGCCATGATCGGTTTGTTGATTTCTTATCACGCCAATTTTCCCTCAGGGCCCAGCATTGTGCTTGTGGCAGGTGCGCTCTACTTAATTTCATTGTTTTTTGGTTCGCGAGATAGTCTCAGGCAGGTGTGGTTTCCTGCCCCACAACATAAGGAGTCATGATGCGCGTTGGCATATTTCATTCGTTTCGTTTATTGGTGCTACTGAGTCTTGCGAGTGTGATGGCGGCGCCAGTAGTGGCTCAGCCGTTGCCCGTCGTGACAAGTTTTTCAATCCTTGCTGATCTCGTAAAAGTGATCGGTGGCTCACACGTTGAAGTCACGAGCTTGGTTGGACCGAATGCGGATGCGCATGTTTTTGATCCTACCCCGGCTGACGCCAAGCGTCTCGCGGATGCGAAGCTTGTGGTCATCAATGGTCTGGGCTTTGAGGGCTGGATGGATCGCTTGATCAAGTCCTCTGGGTATCGTGGCTCAGTTACCGTGGCAAGCCGAGGCGTAAAGACAATTCAAGAGGCGGCAGGGCATGGTCATCAACATGGTCATAGCCATAGTCATGCGGCCGATCCGCATGCCTGGCAGAATCCTTTGAATGTTAAACAGTACGTACAAAACATACGGCTCGCGCTTGCGGCGGCAAAGCCTGCAGCGGCACAGGAGTTCGAGCAGCGTGCGCAAGCTTATAGTCGGGACTTAGATGCACTGGATCAGTCAATCCGGGAACGTTTGAAACCCATTCCCGTCGCACAGCGGCGTATTGTTACCTCGCACGATGCGTTTGGATATTTTGCAGCCGCCTATAACGTTAAGTTCTATCCGTTGCAGGGGTTATCGACAGGAAGTGAGCCCTCGGCCGCAGATGTTGTCCGTATCATCGACCAGATAAAGAAGAATAAGGTCACCGCGATTTTTGTTGAAAATATATCGGATGCACGCGTTCTTGAACGGATCACAAAAGAGAGTGGGGCGCTCATCGGTGGAACGCTCTATGCCGACGCGCTCTCTGAGCCAGGCACTGCTGTGGATACCTACTTGAAACTAATCGAACACAATGCGGCGACCATGATCAAAGGACTCGCTGCAGCGCAGTAACGATGTGTTACAAAATTGCCGTGCATTTTTTGCAAATGAGAATCATTATCGTTTAAAATGCACGCATGGATGTCTTTGCTCATGCGTTAAACCCCGCTTCAAAAAAGCCAAATCCCCAAAATATAGGGAT
>CAIYWO010000283.1 GCA_903929925.1 uncultured beta proteobacterium
TCGCCTTCAGTTGGTCTGCTCAATATCGGTGAAGAGCTCATCAAGGGTAACGAGGTTGTCAAACAAGCAGCGGATTTATTACGTCAAAGCACATTGAACTTTTATGGCAACGTTGAAGGCGACGATATTTACAAAGGTACCGTTGACGTCGTTGTGTGCGACGGCTTTGTTGGTAACGTGACCCTCAAGGCGTCCGAAGGTCTCGCACGCATGATGTCAGTCATCGTGCGTGAAGAGTTCAATCGCTCCTGGTTCACCAAACTCATTGGCTTGATTGCCATGCCTGTGCTGAACCGTTTTCGTAAGCGCGTGGATAATCGACAGTACAACGGTGCGACCCTGCTCGGCTTACGTGGCGTCGTGATTAAAAGTCATGGTTCTGCCGATCAAGTTGCGTTTGGTTTTGCACTCGAACGTGCGCGTCAGGCCGTGGCGAGTGGTTTGCTCGCGCGCACGACTGAGGCCATCAATAAATTAACCAAGAATCAGGCCGCGAACGGCTCACATTCTTCCGGAGATTCCGTATGACGCAGGCTTTGCCGTACGCGCGCCTGGTTGGTTCGGGCAGTTTTCTGCCCCCGAGGCTGGTGAGCAATGATGCGCTGGCAGCTGATCTCGCGACGCGTCAGATTGAAACCTCTAACGACTGGATCATTGAGCGCACGGGTATCCGTCAGCGTTATCTTGCCGACCCGGGCATAACGACGAGTGCGCTTGCCACCGAAGCCGCACGACGGGCTTTGGCCGACGCAGGCGTTGAGCCAAGTGAGATTGATTTAATTATTGTCGCGACCTCTACGCCAGATTTTGTGTTTCCGAGCACGGCATGTTTGGTGCAGGCCAATCTTGGTAATAAAGGTGCGGCGGCATTTGACGTGCAAGCCGTGTGCAGTGGTTTTGTTTATGGGCTGACAACCGCTGACAGTTTTATTCGTGCCGGACGCGCCAAGTGCGCTCTGGTGATTGGGGCCGAAGTCTTCTCCAGTATTCTTGACTGGAACGATCGTTCTACGTGTGTACTGTTTGGTGATGGCGCTGGCGCAGTTGTCCTGAAGGCGAGTGGTTCGCCCGGCATCATCGAGGCTGAGTTGCATGCCGACGGTAGCCAGATGAATATTCTCTGTGCTGCGGGTAATGTTGCTTTTGGGAAAGTGACGGGCGATCCGTTTTTACGTATGGATGGTCAAGCAGTTTTCAAGCAAGCGGTCACGGTGCTTGATCGCTCAGCGCGCAGTGTTGTTGAGAAAGCAGGCATGCAGTTGTCGGACATCGACTGGTTGATTCCGCATCAGGCCAATTTGCGGATCCTGACGTTTCTCGCCCGTAAACTAGACATTCCAACAGAAAAAGTTGTGGTGACCGTAGATCAGCATGCGAATACTTCGGCGGCCAGTATCCCACTTGCGCTGGATGTGGCAAGACGTGATGGACGAATCAAACCTGGTCATCTCGCTTTGCTACAAGGTGTAGGTGGCGGCTTTACTTGGGGCTCGGTGCTGCTGCGTCTCTAAAGCGTATCGCGTCCTTATTGATAAACAGAATTTTCACGCACTCAAAACATCATGAAATTCGCATTCGTTTTCCCCGGTCAAGGTTCGCAGACAGTTGGCATGATGGATGCCTGGTCCAGTCATCCTGCGGCGATGGAAGTAATCAAACAGGCCTCAGCCGCCTTGGGCGAAGATCTGGGGGCGCTGATGGCACAAGGCCCGGCTGAACAACTCAGTTTGACCACCAACACACAGCCAGCCATGTTGACGGCTGGCGTAGCCATGTACGAGGCTTGGCGAGCGGCAGGTGGCCCCCAGGCCTCCATGATGGCCGGGCACAGCTTGGGTGAGTATGCTGCGCTAACAGCTTCAGGTGCGCTGGCGCTTGCTGATGCAGTCCGAATTGTGCGTATTCGCGCCGATGCCATGCAAGCTGCCGTGCCTGTCGGTACTGGCGCGATGGCCGCGGTGCTTGGCTTAGATGATGATGGCGTGCGTGCTGCATGTGCGGCCGCGGCGCAAGGTGAGATTGTTGAAGCAGTGAACTTCAACGCACCATCGCAGGTTGTCATTGCAGGCCATGCGTCTGCGGTTCAGCGCGCGATCGAGGCCGCTAAAGCGGCGGGTGCGAAGCGCGCCATGATCTTGCCCGTTTCCGCGCCGTTTCATTCCAGTTTGCTCAAGCCCGCAGCGGATGTGTTGCAAGAGGCCTTAGCCAAGGTCTCTGTCACAACACCTGCGGTGCCTGTGATGAACAACGTTGACGTAAAAATTGAGCAAGACCCGGTTGCGATTCGTGATGCCTTGGTGCGCCAGGCCTGGCATGCCGTGCGCTGGGTAGAGATCGTACAGGCGATGAAAGCCCAGGGCATGACCCATATCGTCGAATGTGGTCCCGGCAAAGTGTTGACAGGAATGGTTAAGCGCATTGAGCCCGATATTGTCGCGTTGTCGGTGACGGACCCCGAGTCAATGCAGGCTGCGCTCGAGGCGCTGGCCTCCGCTGGTTAAATTTGGAGCACACCATGGATCTCAAAGATAAAGTTGCATTGGTTACCGGCGCTTCGCGCGGAATTGGCAAGGCAATCGCGCTTGAATTAGCAGCGCGTGGTGCGACGGTTGTTGGAACGGCCACCACTGAAGCCGGTGCGCAGGCAGTGACTGAAATGTTGGCTCCGCATGGCGGGCGTGGCGTCGTGTTGAATGTGACGGATGCCCCTGCTTGCGATGCGTTGATTGATTCATTGACCAAAGAAGCAGCTGGCCTACATATTTTGGTGAATAACGCTGGTATCACGCGCGATAACCTCGCGATGCGCATGAAGGACGAGGATTGGGATGCAGTCCTGCAGACTAACCTCAGCGCCGTATTCCGGCTGTCGCGTGCCGTGATGCGTGGCATGATGAAGGCTCGCTGGGGGCGCATCATTAACATTACATCTGTTGTTGGTTCTAGTGGTAATCCCGGACAAGCTAACTACGCAGCTGCGAAAGCAGGTGTGGCTGGAATGAGCCGGGCCCTGGCGCGTGAGCTGGGTAGCCGGGGCGTCACCGTTAATTGCGTGGCCCCTGGGTTCATTGAAACAGACATGACCAGCGCCTTGGACGAAGGGCAAACCTCCGCACTTTTGGGGCAAATTCCCCTCGGTCGACTGGGTTCTGCAGCGGATATTGCGCATGCTGTCGCATTCTTAGCCTCGCCTAACGCGAGTTACATCACAGGTACGACGCTGCACGTGAATGGCGGCATGTACATGTAATAGGTTTTTTTTCTCCCGGTTAGCTATAATTCGCCGGACTTTTCCCCTTTGGAGATCTGCATGGAAAGCATCGAACAGCGCGTCAAA
>CAIYWO010000284.1 GCA_903929925.1 uncultured beta proteobacterium
ATACCGGGAATCAACTGAAACATTAATTGAATTTCGTTTGCGATCAGATTGGTGGTTGCCGTTCCGGGCGCGTTGTACGGGACATGCACCATCTTTGTCCCTGTCTCACGCATAAAGAGTTCACCTGCTAAATGCATGGAACTGCCGATTCCAGTCGAGCCGAAATTCAGCTTTCCGGGATTCGCCTCTGCGTACGCGATGAACTCTTTCACCCCTTTAGGAGGTAATGTCGTGTTCAGAACCAAAATGTTCGGGACATCACAAATCAGGGCGATCGGATCAAAGTCTTTCTGGGGGTCGTAGGCGATCTTGGCATACAGATTCGCATTCACCGCCAAGGTACCCGCCCAAGAAAACAAAAACCGATAACCGTCCGGTGCAAACTTGGCAGCGGCTGCCGCGCCAATATTGCCGTTAGCGCCTGGACGATTGTCAATCACAATATTGGTTTTTAAATTAATCGCAAGCTGTTCAGCCAACATACGCGCGATCGTGTCCCCCGTGCCACCGCCTCCAGGTGAGGGAACGGTCAACTGGATTGGCTTACCCGCAACAGGCCAATCGCTCGTTTGAGCAAAGGTTGACGCAGCACAGAAGACTGTTGCAAGCGATGTCATAACACGTAAGATTTTAAGCATGGTCAACTCTCTTATTCTGATGATTCTTTAGAAGGAAATACCGGTTCACCTAGATTCAACATCAAGCGATTCGCCCAAGCAAAAATCGCCACAGAATGAATGAGATCCAGAATCTCGGGCTCAGTCAAGCCGGCGTCTTTCAGCTTCTGAATGCTCTGCGCATTCACCTCACCGGGCTTTGCGGTCAACTCAATTGAGAAATCAACGATAGCGCGCTCACGCGGGGTGGTTCCTGCACCTTGCGGCTCATTGAAGACTTCAATGATGGCGTCCTGCCTCTTAGCCAACTGTTCGAAGCGTTGGGCATGCACTGAAGCACAATAGACGCATCCGTTAATGCGCGAAACAACCGTCGCACCTAGCTCACGCTCGGCACGGGGCATTCCCCCGGGGGCATACATGATCGCGTTAAAGGCAACAGAGCGTTGCTTCAAGATCTCAGGCTGGTGCACTAAAAACAGGTAGTAATCAGACACCTTCGCTTTGGGATGACTCTCCTCAAGCACCGCCATCTGCTCGGGGGTTGCTGTGTCCAGGGAGACCACATCAAGCCAGGCTTTCCAGCCCAGCGTGTCATTGGTGAAGCCTTTGATATCGATGGGTGCGCTCATGCTGATTTCTCCAGGGCCTTCATTGCTTTCAGTCCAGCAACCAATCTCACTTGATACGACACAAAAGCAATCAGTTGGGCGAGTGTCACCACCTCAGGCGTCGACAGGCCAGCCTGAGGTAGTGCGAGTAGTGCCTGGCGATCTGCCTTGACTGGATCAGTGATTAAGGTGTGCGTAAACTTAAGAATGGTATGTAGCCTGGGGCTTTGAATATTCTCTAACGCACCAGCGGAAACAAAATCGATGATTTCAGTGTCGGCACCTAAACGGATGAGTCGCTCAACATATTCTTTAGTCAGCTCTGGCGCAGGCGTTAGCACACAGGCAAACAGCGCCACATATAGCCGCTCGGTAACGGTCAACCCGTCCAATGCAGGATCAAAGAGCCCGTTCTCACTGCCTTGCGTCGCTGCAACGACCTTATCTCGCTGATGACGCACCTGATACGTCTGATCTTCCGTGGTCAAACCGACCAAGCGATCGACTGTGTCCGTTTGTTTCGCATCAACCATAGTTGCTCCTTGAGTTAATTTTTCTTTGGACCCGCGGGTGTCCATTCATCACCGAGTAATTCAGGCTCGTCATAGCGTTGCATGCGCGCATAGTGTTCGTCAATATCCTCGCGATAGAAGTGCGCTGCAATACCCTGGGCAAGACGTTTAGCACCATCACTTATAGCGGGAATATCCCCAGAAACAGTCCCGTGCGTCAGTGCTGCCGGGTAACAAAAGCAATGAATCCGGTCCAGACCCGGGCACTGCCCAGGAATTTTCTCTTTGAACTCAAAGGCGGCGCCAAGATCGGGCGAGTCAATCATCTCCTGACCACCCGGTTCAGACAGCGTACTCAAGCGATCGCCCCAAGATAAAACGTTCGGTGCGATGGCTGCGTACTCAGGGCGCTTCCACCAGTCAATCATGAAGCCCGTTGAGAAAATCACGAAATCAAGCACAAAGGCCCCTTTCGTCGTGTGCACCACAAAGTCTTTGTCGGAGACCTCAAAGCGCTCTAACGCACAGCCAAAGTTAAAGCGCGCGTTCTCAAACTTCGACACCCTCTGTGTGCTGCCACGTGGTGGAGGCACTTGCTGGGTACCGAGGTAATGCCGAATACGCCATTTCCACTTTTCAGGCAGGCTCATGAAACCGTGCACCATACCGGCATTACCTGCACCTTTACCCTTATTGATACGCGGCAAATCGTCACGACGCACCAGCATATCTACACTCAGTGCACCAGCCTCAAGCGCAGTTGCCGCGCTATCCATCGCAGAGGCGCCTGCCCCGACGACAGCGACACGCTTGCCTTGCAGACTC
>CAIYWO010000285.1 GCA_903929925.1 uncultured beta proteobacterium
ACGCATCCAGAACCAGGATGAGCATACCCATCACCGTCAGGAAAATTTCCGGTGCGGCCAGGGCGAAATCGAATTGGGATTGCATCATGGCGAGGCTTACAGTTTTGAAATGGACACGTGTTGCAAGAGGGCCTCAACCGAAACGTGCATGACGTCGGTAAAGGGCTTGGGATGGACACCCATATAGATCACAGCAAGCGCCATGACACCAAGAATCAGGAATTCGCGGTTGGACAAGTCCTGGAGGTCTCGAACGTGGTCATTGGCAATGTCACCAAACGCTACACGCTTGACCATCCACAGAGAGTACGACGCACCAAGAATCAGCGCCGTTGCGGCCAGCAGACCAATCCAGAAGTTGTATTCCACGGCGCCCATGATCACCATGAATTCGCCGACAAAGCCGCTCGTCGCAGGCAAGCCTGCATTAGCCATCGAAAACAATACAAAGAACGTCACGAAGCGAGGCATGGTGTTGATCACACCACCGTAATCGGCAATCTGGCGGCTATGCATGCGGTCATACAGCACACCGATACACAAGAACATCGCTGCTGACACAAAGCCGTGCGATATCATTTGAACGATCGCGCCCTCGACACCTGCGGTATTGAAGACAAAGAAACCCAAGGTCACGAAACCCATGTGTGCGACCGACGAGTAGGCCACGAGCTTCTTCATGTCATCTTGAACGACAGCAACCAAGCCGATGTAGATCACCGCAATCAGAGATAGCGCAATGATCAAGCCGGCCATACCGGTCGACGCATCTGGGGCGATCGGCAAGGACAAACGCAAGAAACCATACGCACCAAGCTTGAGCATGATTGCCGCCAGCACGACCGAACCACCAGTCGGTGCCTCAACGTGCGCATCTGGCAACCAGGTGTGCACAGGCCACATTGGCACCTTGACCGCAAACGCAGCCAGAAAGGCAAAGAAGATAAACACCTGCGGCGTGTAATCCAGAGGCAAGGTATGCCAGGTCTGGATATCAAACGAACCGCCTGACACGTTCCAAAGGTACAAGAACGCGACCAGGGTCAGCAGCGAACCCATCAGCGTGTAGAGAAAAAACTTAAACGCCGCATACACGCGATTAGGACCACCCCAGACACCCACAATGATGTACATCGGGATCAGGGTTGCTTCGAAGAATATATAAAACAACAAGCCATCAAGCGCCACGAACACGCCAATCATCAAGCCTGACAAAATCAGGAAAGCGGCCATGTATTGCGAAATGCGGGTCGTAATAACTTCCCAACCGGCCAATACAACAATGATCGTGATGAATGCGGTCAGCAACACAAACCACAACGAAATGCCGTCAACGCCCAAGTGATAGTTCACCGCAAACGCAGGAATCCACAACGCCTTCTCGACGAACTGCATGGCTGCAGAGGAGCTATCAAAGCCCGTATAGAGCGGGATCGTGACGAGGAAGCTAAGAATGGAGCCGATCAAAGACAGATTGCGTGTCAGCCCTGGGCGATCATCACGCCCGACGGCCAACAGGATCAAACCACATACGATCGGTACGAAGATCGACAGTGTGAGCCAAGGAGTATTAAAAGAAGCCATCTCGCTCGCCATCATTTGGAACCAAAGATTATGTAGGTGATCGCAGCCATTAAGCCGATGATCATCGCAAATGCATAGTGGTAGATATAGCCGGTTTGCAGGCGACGCGTAACTGCCGCGATTGCACCGATCACCTTTGCCGAACCGTTCACTAACAAGCCATCGATCAGGCCACGGTCACCCTGCTGCCACAAGCCCTTGCCCAGCATTCTTGCGCCACGCGCCAACACTTGCTCGTTAAACCAGTCGAAAAAGTATTTGTTCTCGAGGATGCAGTTCACACCCTTTAGGTGGTGCTGAATTGCTGCCGGCACTTTGGGATTGATCAAGTAGCAGTACCACGCGGTTACAGCACCAGCCACCACAAGCCAGAACGCCAACGTACCGAACGCATGCAAGGCATACGCAACCCAACCATGCCAGTGCGAGGCCAGGTCAGCCATCGCGGGATGCTGTGCAGCCACCACAATCACGCCCTTGAAGTACGAGCCAAACAACAAGGCATCGGCCAACCATGCTCCAACAAAAATCGAGGGCACAGCCAACAGCACGAGTGGCAAGGTTACGACCCAAGGTGACTCGTGGGGCAAGCCACCATGATGCCCATGGTGATCGTCATGTCCGTGGTCATCGTGGCCGTGGGCGTCGTGCCCATGCGCCGCGTGGCCACTCGTATCAAAACGTTCTTTGCCGTGGAACACCAAGAAGTACACACGGAATGAATAGAGCGAGGTGACAAAGACGCCGATCAAGGTTGCGTATTTTGCAAAGGACGCGCCCCAAACGTTTGCCGAAGCAGCAGCCTCGATGATGTGCTCTTTGGAGTAGAAACCCGAGAAGAACGGCGTTCCCACCAAAGCGAGCGTACCGATCAGGAAGGTGATCCAGGTAATCGGCATGTACTTACGCAGACCACCCATGTTGCGGATATCCTGGTCGTGATGCATACCCATGATGACCGAGCCCGCGCCGAGGAACAGCAAGGCTTTAAAGAACGCATGCGTCATCAGGTGGAAGATTGCGACTGAGTACGCCGAAGCTCCCAGCGCAACGGTCATGTAGCCGAGCTGGGACAAGGTGGAGTAAGCCACGACACGCTTGATGTCATTTTGGATAATGCCGAGAATACCCAAGAACAGTGCGCCGATCGCACCGATCACGATAATGAAAGACAACGCCGTGTCCGACAGCTCAAACAAGGGCGAGAAACGCGCCACCATGAAGATACCGGCTGTGACCATCGTCGCTGCGTGGATCAGTGCGGAAATCGGGGTTGGGCCTTCCATCGAATCAGGCAGCCAGGCATGCAGCGGTACCTGGGCCGACTTACCCATCGCACCAATGAACAAGCAAATGCAGGCAACGGTAATCAGCATCCAGTCTGTGCCGGGTAAGGTCAGCCCTGCCAGCTTGTCTGCCTGCTTGAATACCTCGCCGTAGTGCATCGTGCCGGCATAGGCGAACAACAAACCGATTCCAAGGACGAAACCAAAGTCACCTACACGGTTGACGAGAAAGGCCTTCATGTTGGCGAAGATGGCTGTTGGGCGTGTGTACCAGAAGCCAATCAACAAATAAGAGACCAAGCCCACCGCTTCCCAACCGAAGAACAACTGAACCATGTTGTTGGACATGACCAACATCAACATCGAGAATGTAAACAACGAAATGTAGGAGAAGAACCGCTGATAGCCTGGATCTTCAGCCATGTAACCAATCGTGTAGATGTGCACCATCAAAGACACGGACGTCACGACCACCATCATCAGCGCCGACAACGGATCGATCAGAAAGCCAATTTCTAACTTGGCCTCGCCCAGCATCGACCAGGTGTAAATGGCGCCATCAAAACGATGGCCGTTAAGCACATCCAGCAGCACCAGGACAGATCCCACCGCTGACACCGCAACTAGCGCAATGGTAATGATGTGAGAAGTACGTCGACCGATTTGTCGCCCGAGAAAACCCGTGCCAAACAAACCAGCCAAGATCGCGCCTAACAAGGGGGCTAGAGCGATAACTAAATAAAGTGAAGGTGAGCTATACATATTGTTCTGTGTTCCGATCAGCCCTTGAGGCGGTCAAGTTCATCAACGTTGATCGTGCTGAGGTTACGGAACAGCAGCACCAGAATCGCCAAACCGATTGCCGCTTCAGCCGCAGCCACCGTCAAGATAAAGAAGACAAAGACCTGACCAGCCGCGTCACCCATCCAGGTCGAGAACGCGACGAAGTTCATATTGACAGCCAGCAGCATGAGCTCGACTGACATCAACAACACAATCAGATTGCGGCGATTCAAAAAAATCCCGAACACACCGATCGCAAACAGGATTGCACCAAGCACTAGGAAGTGCGGCAGGGTCAGCGTCATCATGCTTGCTCTCCTGGGTTGGCATTCGCCGGTTTCGCATTCACCGCTTCCTGACTGGGCAAATCAACCAGTCGAACGCGATCGGCAGCCCGCACACGCACTGCAGCGGCGGGATCGTTATATTTCACATCACGGCGCTTGCGCAGCGTCAACGAAATCGCCGCGATCATTCCGACCAACAACAGTACTGCGCCCACTTCAACCGCAAACGCGTACTCGGTATACATCGACTCGCCCAGTGCGCGCGCGTTGTTGTAGTCGTCGCCCATATCAGCGGCCGGTCCGACCTGTCCCCACGATGTCGCAAGAACAAACGACATCTCTGCAACCATGATCAGGCCAACGAGCAAGCCCAAGGGGAGATAGGTCTTGATCCCAGCACGTAACTCTTCCATCTTGACATCCAGCATCATCACGACGAAGAGGAACAGCACCATCACTGCGCCCACATACACGAGCACCAGCAACAGCCCCAAGAATTCAGCCCCAAGTAGCATCCAGATCATCGCAGCATTTGCAAACGCAAGAATCAGGTGCAAGACCGCGGTGACAGGGCTCGAAGCCGTGATCACACGAAACGCCGCCACGACTAAAACAATGGCTAGAACGTAGAACAGAACAGTAGTAAAGATCATTTGGCTTCTAGTCCTGACGATCAGCGATAAGGCGCATCGATGGCGCGATTGCGAGCGATGTCGTTTTCATAACGATCGCCCACGGCCAACAACATGTCTTTGGTGAAATACAAGTCGCCACGCTTCTCGCCGTGGTACTCATGAATATGGGTTTCAACAATCGAGTCAACCGGGCAGCTCTCTTCGCAGAAGCCACAGAAAATACACTTGGTCAGATCAATGTCATAACGTGTTGTACGGCGCGAGCCGTCTTCGCGTTGGTCCGATTCAATGGTGATCGCCATGGCAGGGCAAACTGCTTCACATAATTTGCACGCGATACAACGCTCTTCACCGTTGGGATAACGGCGCAACGCATGCAGGCCACGAAAACGTGGCGACATGGGTGTCTTTTCAAGCGGATACCGCAAGGTGATCTTGCGCTTGAAAAAATACTTGCCTGTGAGCTTCATGCCCTTGAGCAACTCAAGTAGCAAAAGGCTACCGAAAAAATCCTTGATCGCTTCCATAAACGCCTTTTCTGCCTTCGACTCGCGGGGTTACTTCCAGATGTTCCAGGGCGTCTGCATCCAGACCGCCACAACCACCAGCCATACACCCGTGAGCGGGATAAAAATTTTCCAACCTAACCGCATAATCTGGTCATACCGGTACCGGGGGAACGAGGCACGGAACCAGATAAACAAAGACACCACAACAAAGGTCTTCAAGCCAAGCCACAGCCAACCAGGCACCCAGGTCAAGGGTGCGAACTCAACGGGAGCGGCCCAACCACCGAGGAACATGATCGATGCCATACACGACAAGAAGATCATGTTGGCGTATTCACCCAGGAAGAACAGCGCAAACGCCATCCCGGAATACTCGACCATGTGGCCCGCAACAATCTCGGACTCGCCTTCGACCACGTCAAACGGATGGCGGTTTGTTTCCGCGACAGCCGAAATCACGTAAATCACGAACAGTGGCAGCAGCGGTAGCCAGTTCCACGACATGAAGTTCAAGCCCTTGTCAGCGAACCAACCGCGAGTTTGGACATTGACGATCTCGGTCATGTTCAGACTGCCGGACACCAACAGAACAGTCACCAGCACAAAACCGATCGCAAGTTCATAGGACAACATTTGTGCCGAGGCACGCATGGCCGCCAGAAACGCGTACTTAGAGTTCGAGGCCCAGCCAGCCACAATGACCCCGTACACACCGATCGAGGTAATGGCCATCACGTACATCAGGCCAGCATTAACGTCGGCGAGCACCATCTCCGGACCGAACGGCACGACAGCCCAGGCTGCGAGTGCTGGCATCAAGGTCACGACGGGAGCAAGAATGAACAGGATCTTATTTGCCTGACTAGGAACAACCACTTCTTTAGTCAACAGCTTAAAGACGTCTGCAAAGGGTTGTAACAACCCGCGGAAACCAACACGGTTTGGCCCTAGACGGATATGCATGAAACCAATCATCTTGCGTTCCCAGTAGGTCAGGTACGCCACGCAAAGAATAATTGGTACTGCGATAACCAGAATCTTGACCAGAGTCCAGACGACCAACCAGGGGGTCTCGCCGATTAAGTTCGATCCATACGACTCAAGAACGTTCAGCCATTCCATCAGGCACGCTCCACTTGAAGTTGACCAGAAGCGCTACCGAGCGAGGCTGTTTGCGCAAAGCCAGCCGCAATACGCACCGCTCCGGCGGGCAAGGTATCGTCTTGCACGGCAACCAATGTCACGGCGCCTGTCGAGGACTTGATGCGCACCGAGTCGCCAGCCGAACAGCCAAGACTTGCCAGTGTTTGTGCATGCATACGCGCACCGGGCGCACGCGAGGCACCGCTCTCTTGCAGCGCTGGCGCGCGACGCACTAAGGCATCGCTACGATAGATCGGCAAATCTGTCACGCGTTGCAACGCGCCCGACGCGCTGTGCCCTGCCGCAACGGAAGCGATCGAGGCATTGATCTGATTAGAAAGCCGATTCGCCACGCCACCCGACAACACACTGTCGCGCACGGACTCAGAGGTCTCGTCATCAAAACCAGCAAAGTGCAACACGTTGCCCAGTACACGCAACACCTTCCAACCGGGACGCGTCTGTCCGCGTGGTGCAACGGTGCCTTTGAAGCTCTGCGCCATACCTTGTGCATTGACAAAAGTACCAGAGGTTTCTGTAAAAGGTGCAATCGGCAGCATGACGTCGGCCCAGTCAGTCACATCCGCAGCGAAGGCGGTCAGGGCAACCACAAAATCTGCCGCCTTTAACGCAGCAACCGCTTGCGCACCGTTATCGGCATCCAACAACGGCTCGGCATGCAACACGATGTAGGCTTTCAGTGGCTCAGCCAACATTGCTGCAGCAGACTTACCGCCCTGCACGGGTACTGCGCCAGCCAGGTATGCACCCACTGTATTAGCGCCTGCGGTCAAGAAACCAAGCTTGCCGCCCGAAAGCTGAGCAATAGACTGCGCCAAGGAGGCGAGCTGCGCAGCATCTGGAGCGTTGACTGCAGCATTACCCAGGAGCACAGCAACGCGCTCACCGGTCGCCAAACTCTGTGCAATCTGTTGTGCCGTCGCATCTGCCTGAACACCAGACAGCGCGGCGGGTGCTTCT
>CAIYWO010000286.1 GCA_903929925.1 uncultured beta proteobacterium
ATTGACGACCAGCACCTGTGGCACGCGAGCGATCACTGCTAGCGGGATGAAATCCTTCTGGATGCTGTAGTCAAGCTTGGGATACATGGAAGGCGCGATCGAATGATGCACTGCGCCCACAAACAGGGTGTATCCGTCAGGAGCTGCTTTGGCAGCGGCCGACGCGCCTACAGTACCGCCAGCCCCACCTCGGTTATCAATAATGAATTGTTGACCCAATTCTTTACCCAGCACAGCAGCCAAGGGACGAGCAAAAGCGTCGGTCCCACCGCCCGCAGGAAACGGCACAATCAGTGTGACCGGCTTTGTCGGCCAATCGGACTGCGCAAAACTAGGTCCCGCTATCAGCGCTAGCGCGCCCAGTCCCACCTGCATCAGCGTCCGGCGCGTCATTAGTTTTTTCATCATTGTCTCCAGATTATCTCGAACGAAAGATCCACGGACCAGACCCAGCCGACTCGGCAAGGGACTTCACCCTATGGTTCTGGGCAGTATAGTTTGTGTCAATCAAGTTACAAAGGCCTTTTGTAGTATGATCTGCGCCGGCGTAACGCTTAGTGTTGGCGCAATGGCAGAGTGGTTATGCAGCGGATTGCAAATCCGTGTAGCTCGGTTCGATTCCGGGTTGCGCCTCCAATAAATAACAATGACAAGCGTAAGCCCGAGCTCCCCCTTACCTGCAATGCCTTCCGGCATGGTCGCCCTGCGCATCGTGCTGGTCTTTGCTGTCGGTTACTTTTTATCGTACGCCATGCGTTCGGTGAACGCAGCAATCGCCCCTCTTTTGGTTTCAGACCTGAGTCTGTCGGCGAGCGAGCTAGGCTGGCTGTCCTCGGCCTACATCCTTTCCTTCTCTGCTATGCAAATTCCCGTCGGCATTTGGCTCGACCGATACGGTGCACGCAGAACCGAGTCGACGCTGCTCCTTGTTGCGGCGCTTGGGGCCGGACTCACCGCTATCGGAGAGACGCTTTGGGTCCAGTCTGCGGGCCGTATCCTCATTGGGATAGGAGTTTCCGCCTGTCTGATGGCCGCCTACTCTTACTTTAGACGCTGTTTTCCTGCCGAGCGACAGCCGCGCTTGGTGATGTATATGCTGATATCGGGCACCTCGGGCGCGCTCATGGCGAGCCAACCCGCACTGGCACTGGCGGAATGGATTGGGTGGCGTCATGTTTTCAGCCTGACCGCACTCATGTTTTTGCTCTGTGCTGGCGCGATTTTCGTATTTACAGGGGACTTGGACCGACAGGCTGGTGCGAACAAGCAGCAGATTACAAACGCCAGTTTTTTTACCCTGTGTCAACATCCTTTTATGGTTCGCGTCTTGCCCGCAACCGTATTTACGATCGGCGGTTTTGGCGCGCTGCAAACGCTCTGGGCAGGCCCCTGGTTTACTCAAATCCTGGGCATGAGTCCCGACCGTGCAAGCCAAACCTTGCTTTATATGAACGCCAGTATTCTCTGCTCGTATTTCCTGATGGGTGAGCTCAGTCCTCGTCTCATCAAACGAGGCGTATCGCTCTTAAACCAATCGGTGGGCGCTCTGATCTGGCTACCCATTTGTATCGGGGTGATTACATTTTGGCAGCACTCTGCGTCTTGGGTCCTTTGGCTCATTCTGGCACCCGCGATTCCAGCGATGTTTTTACTGCAGACGCAAGCGGCCCTCGAGTTTCCGAGCGCAGTCGCAGGAAGAGTCCTCACGACCTATAACCTGCTGGTATTTGCGGGTACGTTTGTTGTTCAATGGGGTTTCGGTGCTTTGACCGATTTGTTTCAACGTTTAAATAACAGCCCTGGCCAGTCGCTTACCTATTCCATGGCATGCTTAGTCATGTTGCAAGTGTTGGGGCTGCTTTGGTTTTTTATCAAAAAGCCTGATGGATCAATCCGTACTTGATGCGATCGCACGCTGGCCTAATGTGCCAGCTGTCTACGGCTGGCTCTCTCTGAGCGCACGGGGTGCATGGCGCCTGCATCCGCTGGGCGACGCACAGCTTGGTGGGGACGGTACTGGCATTTCAAACACCCAGATTTTAGGATTCATCGGTCGCAATTACGCCTGCGAGCCAGACGGACGGTGGTTTTTTCAAAATGGTCCTCAACGCGTGTATGTGCGTCTAGACGCCGCCCCATTCGTACTGCACCTGCGTCCTGACAGCAATGCCCTGGTCACCCAGAACGACCTACCGATCAAAACAGTCACGCATTGGTTTGCGGACGATCAGGGCCAGCTGTACGCCGAGACCGATCAAGGCCCTGCCCGCATTGATGATCGCGACTTGCTGGGCTTAGCTGAGGTGCTGCAATGTCAGACAGGCCAAGCGATGCTCGAAGCGCTTGAAGAGCTTGAACAACAAGACGATGCATCGCTTGCGCGACGCAAGGCACTGCACTTCTTGGATCCCTCAGCGAAATATGCCGCGCTTCGTCACCCCGCACCGTTGAGCCATATTCTGCGCAGCGATATCGCAAAGACGCTAGGTTTTGTGAGCAACCCGGGGCCAATGCGCTCCGATTCGTAACCATTAGCCTTAAAATACGGATCTATGAGCCACGATCCTGACTTCTACTTCCCGGCGCCACGTCTGCAAAGATTCTGCGGGCAGTGTGCGACCCCCATCACGCGCCGTCTTCTTGAGGGCGATAACCGCGAACGGGATGTTTGTGAAGCCTGCGGCGCAGTCCATTACCAAAACCCCAGACTTGTGGTGGGCACCCTACCCATCTGGAATGACAAAATACTTCTGTGTCTACGCGCCATTGAACCGCGCGCTAATACTTGGACCTTACCAGCGGGTTTTATGGAGCTTGGTGAAACCATCGGCCAAGGTGCCGAACGTGAGACACAGGAAGAGGCCGGCGCGCAAATCACGCTCGGCAAACTCTATACCGTGGTCGATATCCCACACGTCGACCAAGTACATGTCTATTTTCTGGCCCACGCGACGAGTCCCGATCTTGATCCGGGGCCAGAAACACTCGAAGCGCGTTGGTACGGCATTGACGAAATACCGTGGGATAACCTTTCCTTTCGCTCAGTCTCGACGACACTCAAACATTACCTGCGTGAACGTGAAACCGGTCATTTCGATACGCACCATTACTCATTGTTTGCAGCGAATCGGCCGGGCGATTGAACACTGAAACCAGATTGAGCCTCCCATGCGCCTAATCTGGCTTGAACCCGATACGCCCTTCCCCGATCCAGAAGAGGCACTACAAGAGCCAGCCGGGCTGTTAGCCGCAGGTGCTGACCTATCCATCCCCCGTCTGCGTGCTGCCTACAGCCAAGGTATCTTCCCCTGGTTCTCTGAGGAAGAGCCACCCCTCTGGTGGTCTCCCGACCCCAGAATGGTGCTCCAGTGCGATGCGCTTCACCTATCGCACTCGCTGGCAAAGCGGCTAAGACAAATCGCCCGCGCACAGAACGCAGGTGACTACTCTACCGTTGTCAAAGTCAACACGGCATTCACCTCCGTTCTACGCGCCTGCGCACGGCCAGCGCATAACGGACAGCCTGGCACCTGGATCACCAAAGAAATGCAACTGGCCTACGAAGCCTGGCATTTGTTGGGACACGTGCACAGCATCGAAACATGGGTGGATGGCGAGTTGGTAGGAGGGCTCTACGGTGTAAGCCTTGGCCGGATGTTTTTTGGTGAGTCGATGTTTAGCCGAGCAACAGACGCCTCTAAAATCGCCTTGGCGCATCTGGTTTGGTTCTTAAAGAATCACGGGATCCCGTGGGTTGACTGTCAGATGTACACCGCCCACTTAAGCACATTGGGTGCCGCACCCGTATCGCGACAACAATTTGTTGCACATGTCCGGCAACACACTTCGATGCCCGACATCGTTTGGCACCCCGGGACACTAGACCATCGGGGTATATTGCAACCATGAGTCAGCTCAAAGAACTCCCCTTTGCGGCACTGCAGTTTTATGCCACTGCCCCGTATCCTTGCAGCTACCTGCCAGAGCAGCAGGCGCGCTCGCAGGTCGCTGCGCCTGGGCATTTGATTCATGCGGATACCTATTCACAGCTGATTGACCAAGGGTTTCGGCGCAGCGGGCTATTTACCTACCGGCCGCACTGTGACAATTGCCGTGCATGCCTGCCTGTGCGTGTGGATACCAATCGCTTCGTTGCGAACCGTACACAACAGCGCACACTCAAACGCCATCAGCAATTGCGTCCACTGGTTGCAGAGCTATCCTGGTCAAGCGAACACTATGCCCTCTATGCCCGCTACCAAGCGTTACGTCATCCAGGCGGGGGCATGGATGACGACAGTCGCACGCAATACAGCGAGTTTTTGTTGGCCAGTCGCGTCAACACGCGCCTCGTTGAGTTTCGAGAAGAAGACGGCACATTGCGGATGGTGTCGATTATTGATGTGCTTGAGCAAGGGCTGTCTTCGGTCTATACCTTCTACGACCCAGAAGCGCCGGGCAGCCTGGGGACTTACAGTATTTTGTGGCAAATCAATCAGTGCCGCCAACTCGGTCTGCCTTGGCTGTATTTAGGCTACTGGATCGAAAAGAGTGCAAAAATGGCATACAAGGCAGCATTTGGGCCCGCCCAGTACCGTCATGGCGGGCAATGGCATGATCAGCCACCGCCCCCTGATCCGTCTTTCTGAATCTATTTTTAAACGGTTGTCATGTCGATATTCTTTCAAGCCTACCCCTTAGCACGCCAAGCCTTATTTGCGATGGACGCAGAAGCGGCGCACGAAACAACGCTGAACGCTCTACAACGTGCCTATGATTGTTCGCTGACACGGGGGCTCATGCACAGTCGCGTCCTTGCCCCGACGAACTTAATGGGGTTGGCCTTGCAAAATCCTGTCGGGCTCGCTGCGGGTCTCGATAAGAACGGCGCGCACATTGACGCAATGGGCAACCTGGGCTTTGGTTTTGTCGAGGTGGGCACCGTGACGCCCCGCGCGCAACCTGGCAACCCCAAGCCACGTATGTTCCGCATACCAGAGGCACAAGCCCTGATTAATCGACTAGGTTTTAACAATCAAGGGCTTGACACGTTTTTGAGTAACGTTCAGCGCAGCACCTGGCGCACACACGGTGGCGTAATTGGCCTAAACATTGGCAAGAATGCTGACACGCCTATCGAACGCGCTGCCGAGGACTACCTGATTGGCCTGTCGGGAGTCTACCCGCATGCCGATTACATCACCGTCAATATCTCCTCGCCCAACACAAAGAATCTCCGAGCGCTGCAAGGTGAACACGAGCTCGACGAGCTGCTTTCACAGCTTGCGCGTCGTAGCCAAGAACTTGCTGCGCAATATCAGCGTCGTGTTCCACTGGCCGTCAAGATTGCACCCGACCTGACAGAAGAGCAGATCGACATCATCACCGAGGTGCTTCCTCGCCACGGCATTGACGGCGTCATCGCCACCAACACGACGATCGCGCGCGATGCTGTGCAAGGGTTGGCGCACGCTCAAGAAGCGGGTGGTCTATCGGGTGCCCCGTTGCACGAACGCTCACTAGAAGTGATTACACGACTGCGCGCAAAGCTTGGTCCGGACTTCGCCATCATTGGTGTAGGCGGAATTGTCTCGGGCAAGCACGCTGCAGAAAAAATATCAGCGGGTGCCAATGCCGTGCAGCTCTACACAGGTCTGATTTACAAAGGACCTGCGTTGGTGGGAGAGTGCGTCCGCGAGATTGCGAAACTCG
>CAIYWO010000287.1 GCA_903929925.1 uncultured beta proteobacterium
AGTTTTTTGAAGGGGGATGGTTTCCGGTGGGACTGAGCGCAGTGATGGTGGTTACCATGGCTATCGGGTATCGACGATTTGGCAACCAAAATCAAGTTTACTGAGGCAGTATGGGCCGCTTTTGCCATCACCGTCATAAGCTATGTACCGAGCACATGGTTGACATATCGTACCGGTTAAATTGTTAACACTTTGAAGTTCATCCGTTCATCGTTATCATTGCACCAGTTCCGTTGGTGCGGTGTTCGACTCACGGGGGGGCACCAGTACACAAAGGCTCACAGCGATGTGGGCCTTTTTCACTTACTACAATCTAGTGAAGCTAAAACATGCCAAAACATTCTCCAAATAAATCAGACATCACGCCTGCCAATACGGTTAAGGTGCCTTCGCTGCATCACCTAAGTGCAGAGGCTCGAGCGACTCAGGGCAAGAGTCTGCGCGACAAAGCGCCTCGCAGTGCGCACGCGCAATGGCACGCCCTAAAAAATCGCCGCGATCCAGTCGAGATTCTTTCCACCTCGAACGTCGGCCGAATTGAGTCCCTTGTCCCCATCCGCTTTGGACGCATGGCTCAGTCTCCCTTCGCGTTTTACCGAGGTGCAGCTGCGATCATGGCGTCTGACCTTGCGCAGACTCCCGCGAGCGGCCTTTACGTCCAGGCATGTGGTGATGCGCACCTCATGAATTTTGGTGGATTTGCGACGCCAGAAAGAAATATTGTTTTTGATATAAATGATTTAGATGAAACGTTGCCTGCGCCTTTTGAGTGGGATGTCAAGCGACTCGCAGCAAGCGTTGTGATCGCAGCCCAGCACGTCGGACTAACGACCAGCGAGGCTGCAGGCATTGTCATTGATCTTGTGCGTAAATACCGCGAAAAAATGTCTGGCTACGCTCAGATGCGCGCGCTTGATGTTTGGTATGACAAAATTGACTTGCAACACTACACAGATCGTTCTACCGACCCAGAAGTCCTCAGACGAGCCCACAAACGTCTTGCCCAACGCATTGCAATAGAGCGGCGTAAGTCACAGCCGGACATTATGTATCCGAAACTCGTTGTCCACGAAGGGGGCACACCAAAAATCAAGGACGAACCTCCACTGATTTTTCATACGTCGGAGCTGCTGATGCCCGGTTCTCAATCTGACTATGCGACCGTGATTGAAGCCTACAGTCAAACTCTGCCTGAACATGTCCGTATGCTTTTCAAGCGCTTTCGTTACTGCGACCTCGCTCTAAAAGTTGTTGGGGTCGGCAGCGTGGGGACGATGTGTTGTGTGGCTTTATTTATGGCGGGAGAAAGGGATCCGCTTTTCCTGCAGGTCAAAGAAGCGAGACAGTCCGTGCTTGAGCCATACGCTGGTAAAAGTGCCTATGCTAACCAGGGGCAACGTGTGGTGCATGGCCAACGTCTGATTCAAACCGCTTCGGATGTGTTTTTGGGGTGGACGCGCGGTCTTAATGGACGCGATTTTTACATACGACAGCTTCGTGACCTCAAGCTTTCCGCAATCATCGAAGACTGGGATATTGAAACTCTGCGACTTTACGTAAAAATGTGTGGGCATGCCTTGGCACGTGCGCATGCGCGCTCAGGCGACCCTGCCATGATTTCTGGTTACCTTGGAACAAGCAAAAGCTTTGATCAGGCGATCGGGGAATTTGCCTTGGCATATGCCGAGCAAAACAGCAATGACTATCGAGCATTTATTGAGGCGATTCGGCAAGACAATATTCCAGCTCAAATGGAGGCTTAATCACAGCGATGTGGGCCGTTTTTCATTGACAGTGTGGTGTATCAGCTGACCAAGCTAACGATTTTGCCCACCAAGCCGTTTTTTGGTAGGTCCGGCAATTGATCAAACGGAATCTTAGAAATTTCGCCAGCTCTTTTGGCATCTACCCCTAAGCTCAGCAGCAGGGTGTGAATGATCTGAGTCTCATATTCTTTCGTGTGCGTCGAATTGAGTCCGTTTTGAGTCCCAACTCTTAAGGCGCTGATTACGAGATTGACGCCGATCTCAAGAGGCATATCGGCAAAGTAACCCTGTTCAATACCTGCTGCAATATCCTTTTGAACGTCTCTATAGCCTTTGTGTCGGGAGTCACCAAACGGCCACTCAGTTTTCAACATTAACCTACCGAGCAAGGGCACGCTAATCATGAGACGGATACCCACTCTAGTTTTAGTCGCCGTGCGTAGGGCGATGTCAGAGATCGTAGAGCCAACTGAGTTGACGGGCTTTAGTAACTCTGTTGCAGATCGTTTAGCACTGACATTCAGCAAATCTTCTACGCTTCGGAAGCATTTATAGAAAGATGCCCTAGACACGTCCGAATGTGCTGCGACATCTTCAACTTTGATTTCGCTGATCGGTTTCGTCGAAATTAACTTGGGGCTACTCGACACGATGCGCGCACGTGCCCATTGGCGGCGCTTTTTATCATTGTCAAAGAGGTGGTTAGTAATCTTAGCCATCGTTAATTTCTATGACACATTGACCTACAAGGGTAAGTTTGTCGAAGACTAATGATCTAACGCAGCGACCTTGCCAAGCACCCCCGTTGTTGGCAGTGCGGGTAGAGAAGGGGATGGGATCTTTAATAATTCATCAGCAGTTTTCGCATCCAAACCCAACCCAATCAGCGCTTGATACAGCACTTTATTTTCATAGCTAGTGGAGGGTGACTTCCTAAGCATGACGCTAACCCCACCAATTAGGCTGCCGACCAAAAGGTTACACCCAATGGACGCCGGCATTTTGGCGAATAACCCTTCTTTAATGCCAAGCTCAACATCCGAACTGATGTTGGTAAAGACATTGAAATCAGTGTTTTGAGTCGGCCAAGGCAGTTGAATCAGGAAATTTCCTAAGATTTTATGTTTGGCCAAGCTGCGCATGGTTAATTTTGCATTGATGACCAAGCGGTTAACCGTGCTGGGGATTTGGTGGGTGATCGCATCGATCTCTGCGGTGAGTTCGTACGCCAGTTGGTTTGCCAAGGCTGGAATTAATGCCTGAACCGAGGGAAAGTACTTATAAAAGCTGCCTCGCGACACATCTGCATGCTTGATGATGTCGTCAACATCAATCTCGTGGATAGAGACCTCAGAGGCTAGAGCAAGCAAGCTAAACATGAGGGAGTTTTGCATCTCTTCACGTCTTGATGCTGCAACTCTAATTCGATGGTCTTGTATTTTGAGCATTCTTGTATTTTAGGTCATCTGCATTCTTTTTAAAAGAATCGCGAGTTTTTTGGGCATTTTCGCCAGCCTGACGGCTTTGGGACCTTGCATTGACACGCCAACCAATCAATTTGTATACTAAGTGTCACTATGACATTTCGTTTATTTTCTTTTGAAAACAGGTATTTGTCAAAAAACCAAGGTAGAGATCGAACATGTTTGGCTTTAAAAATCTCAGTTCTCTCTTAGGACTCATCGGTCTGTTAACGGCACTAGCGGGTTGCGGAGAAGGCTCGTCTTCATCGAGCAGTTCGCAAACAGATCCAGGCACGCCAACGACGCTGGTGACCGCGGCTAATGGAACAAGTACACAATTCTGCGCCCCAAATGCTCAGTGTATTTCCCCTCTGTTTGCAAAACTCGCTCAGGTTTCAAACAAACTGAGCATAGCCGCTACGCCTTGGACCAACACCACGACCAATATTATTACCATCTCTAAGACTCCTTATGTCGAAGGGGCTGTGACGGCGGCTCAGATCGACCCGGCAGGTAGTGTTTTCTCCATCACGACCGATGACAAATATCGCTACTTTCAAGGCAATGGTTTGCCAAATACGCCGATGGGAAATTATCCTGTGCAGCCAGGCACCGCTGCGTACTCGTATTACTCAGCCTTACCGGGTGGTACTGATCCGCGAACTGGTCAACAATATTCCTCCGCTGCCGCCATTTCTATTTCTCCTTACGACCTAAGAGGGAAGTTGCCGTTAAATCCCGTGGTCACTGGCTTTAATCCGATTAACTCGCTCATCATTGGCATCACGTTGACCGGAACCGTTTGGCATGCGGAAATCGCAAACGATTCCAGTGGTAATTGGTACAGTCCAACCAATGCACTTCCGAACGATCAGTGCTTTGGTCATCCTTATGCTCAGCAATATCATTTGCATGGCTATTCATGGAAGTGCTTCCCCAATCAAGGGACGACTGGTCATTCACCCTTAGTTGGCTATGCGTTGGATGGTTTCGGAATTTATGGTCCACGTGGCGAAGATGGAAAGATGGTCACGAACGCTCAGTTAGACCCGTGTCATGGTCATACTCACCCAGTTGAATTTAATGGTACGGTTCAAAATATCTATCATTACCATTTGAATAATGAATATCCTTTTTCTGTAGGCTGTTTCAGAGGGACGCCTGACTACGCTGCG
>CAIYWO010000288.1 GCA_903929925.1 uncultured beta proteobacterium
ACAGTTGATCGATCAGCGCGTCACACAAATGCAGGCCGAAGGCGTCACCTTCAAAACATCACACTACATCGGTCAAGCGGGCGACTGCCCTGACAAAGCACTCACCGTTAAGACGCCAGAGGCGCTTAAAAAGGAATTTGACGCAGTTGTTTTAGCTGGTGGCTGTGAAACACCACGCGATCTGCCCGTCACCGGCCGTGAACTTGATGGCGTCATGTACGCAATGGATTTCCTGCGTCCACAAAACAAAGTAGTTGCTGGCGACAAAGTTCCTGGCCAAGTGCTCGCAAAAGGAAAACACGTTGTCGTGATCGGCGGTGGAGACACTGGCTCAGATTGCGTCGGCACCAGCAACCGGCACGGCGCGAAGTCGGTCACACAGATCGAGCTGATGCCACGTCCTCCCGAAAGCGAAAACAAAGCGTTGACCTGGCCTTACTGGCCAGCGAAATTGCGTACCTCCTCCTCGCACGAAGAAGGGGCTGAGCGTGACTGGGCCCTGACCACCAAATCGCTGGTCGGCAAGAATGGCAAAGTGGAGAAACTCGTGGCTTGCCGCGTTGAGTGGGTGAAAGACGAGTCGACGGGCCAACTAAAAATGCAAGAAGTGAAAGGCTCTGAGTTCGATATTCAGGCTGATCTCGTCTTATTGGCCATGGGCTTTGTCGCTCCTGTCAGCAACATACTCAAGGCGTTTGGCATCGATCAAGATCCACGTGGTAACGCACGCGCCAACACTGACGACTACCGTAGCAGCGTAGACAAAGTCTTTGCGGCGGGCGATATGCGTCGCGGTCAATCCCTGGTTGTTTGGGCGATTCGGGAGGGTCGTCAATGCGCTCGCTCAGTGGATGAGTTCTTGATGGGTTCGAGCGTTTTGCCTCGTTAAGCCAAGCACCCAACCGCTCAGGAACCGCGCCATGCAATTGCTGCCACGTTTTGCTCGATCAGTACTTTTTTCGGTTTGTGCTGCACTCTCTTTGGGGGTGCAGGCGCAGACAACTGTGCCAGCAGCTTGGCCGAACAAAGCAATAACCCTGATCGTGCCCTATGCGCCTGGGGGGTTTTCTGACACCCGCATGCGGCTGCTGGCTCGCAAACTCTCTGACAAAATTGGTCAACCCGTCGTTGTCGAAAACAAGGGCGGCGCTGGTGGGGTCATTGGCACAGCATTAATCGCGAAGGCCGCACCAGATGGCTACACGCTTGGGTCGGGCAACCTGGCTCCGCTGGCTGTGAATCCTTCGTTGATGGCGAAGCTGCCCTACGATCCGCTAAAAGACCTCGCTCCGGTCATTTTGATCGAGAACAGTCCGCTCGTTCTAAGCGTCGCGAATGCGTTGCCCGTCAAAACTTTAGCGGAGCTTATCGTGCTCGCCTCGAAGACGCCCGGAAAGCTCACCTTCGGCTCTTCTGGCGTGGGCGGTGCACACCATTTATCAGGGGAAATGTTCCGCGAGTCGGCAAAGATCGATATCGTGCACGTACCCTACAAAGGCGGTTCACCCGCCGCAACGGACTTGATGGCCGGGCACCTCAGCATGATGTTTGAAATGGGCTATGCCGCGCTGCCTTCTATCCAGGCCGGCCGCGTCAAGCCTCTCGCGGTGACCTCTCAAAAACGGCTTGCCATCCTTCCTGACGTTCCGACGATGGCAGAAAGTGGCATAAAAGGCTTTGAATCCTACAACTGGCAAGGGATTGTGGTGCCAGCAGGGACGCCCGCGCCCATCATTAGCCGCCTGAATCAGCTTTTCAATGAAATTCTGAAAGATCCAGACGTCGCGCAGGCTATTTCCAGCGTGGGCAGCGAAGCTGTGGGAGGCACTCCGGAGCAGTTTGGTGACTTTATTCGTAGCGAGACAGCTAAGTGGGCGCAGGTGATCCGCGCCGCCAACATCCAGCCGCGCTAAAGACCTCTCAGACTCTGCAATGGCGTCGCAGAGAACACGCTCTCGGGGCTACAATGCCCCCACAGACTGCCGACAAGCTCTGAGTGAGCTCTACGGCGAAGACCCGATCCTTTTGGCTCA
>CAIYWO010000289.1 GCA_903929925.1 uncultured beta proteobacterium
GCATTTCAATCAAAGAAGTCGGTGGGCCAAAGCGCACGGGCTCACCAAGCTTGACCTGATCCCCTTGGCGCACGGGATACGGCACATAATCGCCGCCCATCATGCTGCTGTCATACTCAAACCCGTACTTCAGCAGCAGATTCAAGGTGTTATCGCTCAAATCCCAGGCGGGAGACCGATAGCCAACCGCGCGCGACCCTGTGAGACGAACAATCGCCTCGCTTGCCCGCACCATATCAGCCTCCTCTTCTTCCAGCGTCTGGCTAGCGGGCGCAATGTGCGCCCAGCTATGGTGGCCGATCTCGTGACCACCCTTCACAACAGCCTCACACGCCTCTGGATAGGTCTCAATCGTGAAGCCAGGCACAAACCAAGTACTTGGAATACCGTTCGCAGCAAGGAGGTCCAGAATCCTTTTGGAGCCCACCACCCCAAACTCGCCACGCGAAAGGGGCGTGGGCGAGGTTAATCCACGGGAAATAAAGCCTGACTGCACGTCAAAGTCATAGCTTAGGCACACGATATGGCGAGTCATTGGAATTCCTCTGTAAATGCGCATCAAATGCGTTGACACCAAGGGCAACTGGCAGATATCTTAGCTCGCTGACATCTACATAGGGAGACAGCATGGCAGCCTTAGGCCGTTTTGCGCAAAGCTGGAGCTCAGGCATCTTGATTGCGGTGCTGCTTTTGCTTTGGGAAACCGGAGTGCGGTGCTTTGAGGTGCCAAACTTTTTGCTCCCTGCTCCCACAGAGATTGCAGCACTTTTTGTTGATGAATGGGCGCTCATTCAGATGCATTCGCTTGCAACCGTTTGGGCGATTGCCTCGGGCTACATCACGGCAGTCGTGTTCGCTCTAGCAGTATCCGCCTTGATGATTCGCTTCCCCCTCATCGAGCGCTTGATCATGCCGATCTTCGTTGGCCTTCAAAGCGTACCCAAGATCGCCATCGCACCGCTAATCCTTGTCTGGATTGGTGCTGGCTCTGGCTCAAAAATTGCTGTTGTCATGTCTATTGCTTTCTTTCCAATCGTCATCAACACGATGGCAGGTTTTAAAGAAGTTGATCGCGGCCTCGCAGACGTATTTCGCTCCGTCGCTGCGAACGAGCGGCAGATGTTGTTTAAGCTGCGTCTACCCTATGCAATTCCATACATCTTTGCAGGTCTACGCATCGCAACAACACTCGCGGTGCTAGGTGCAATTGTTGCTGAATGGCTGGCCGCCTCGAACGGACTTGGCTACCTGGTCCTGTCAGGCAGTTTTAACTTCAACACGGCACGCTCCTTTGCCGCAATCATTTCTTTGGCAGTGATTGGCACTTTATTTTTTAACTTTATGTCCTGGATCGAAACGCGCATGTCTTGGCGCACGGGTCTCAACGATTCCACTTCGCACGTTTAAGGAAAACACATGGCATTCTCAAAAATTAATTTTGCTTCCACGCTGCTACGGCACATACCTTTAGTCGCCAGTCTACTGCTGTGCGCGGCACCTCTGCCCGCCCTTTCGCAACAAGCAGCGGCATTAGACAAAGTGGTCTTGCGTATCAATTTCACGCCCTGGGGTATGCATGCGCAATACTTCGGGGGACGAGCACAAGGCTTTTACAAAGAAGAAGGTATTGACCTCGAGATCCGTCCACCTTCAGCTGGACAACAGAACGAAGTGTTTATCGCCACAGGACGCGAGCAGTTTGGCGTGACGAACGCAGACGCCTTTGTTAAAGCAAAAGGCAGCGGGCTGCCAATCATCGCTGTCATGGCAGATCAACCAGACAACCCTTTCTCTGTCATTACGCCAAAGAAAGCTGGCATCACATCACCAGAGAAAATGAAAGGGATGAAACTCGCTTGGTTTCAGGCCAACGTCATTGGTCTGATTGAACCAGTACTAACCAAGGGCGGACTCACGCGTAAAGACATCGAATTCGTGACTGTTGCACGCGGCGCAGAAGTGCAAATGCTGGCAGCGGGACAGGTAGACGGGCTGTTTGGGTACTCGTTTGGTCAGGCACTCACCCTAGAAGGACGGGGCTTCCCGGTGAATGTCATGCCTGTACGCGACTACGGCGTTCAGTTTTACGGAACTGTGATCTACACGAGCGACGCGCTCCTGAAAAAGAACCCGGACCTCGTTAAACGCTTTGTGCGCGCCACGATCAAGAGTTTGATCTGGACGCACGGCAATGTAGAGACTGCGATGAAAGAAATCGTTGCCGTTTCGCCAGATCGCGATCTGAAGCTCGAATCACGCAAACTGCGTATGATCTATGACCTTTACAACACACCAGATTACACCGAACGCTTTGGTCTCATGACGGATGCGAAGTGGCAGTCATCGATCGATATTTTGGCGAGTGGTGGTGATTTGCCTAAGAAGCCTGCAGCAAATTCGATGTACACCAACGCAATCGTAAATAGCATCGACGAAGCCAAAACGCTCGCACAAATTATTAAGCAGCCCGCGAAGTAAAGTGATGCCGGATTCCAAACACCATCACACAACTGGGATACAGATCGAGGCGGTAGAGGTCACGTACGGCGTTGGCTCTACCGACTCTGTCCGCGCGCTCGCTCCCGTTGATTTAAACATTGAGGCTGGAGCGTTTGTATCCCTGGTCGGGCCGTCAGGCTGCGGCAAAAGCACGCTACTAAAAGTGCTAGCAGACTTAATGCCACCCACGGCAGGAAAGGTCGTGATCGATGGGGCACAGCCCTCCGTGCTGCGCCAAGCCGGTCGAATCGGTTTGGTGTTTCAGCAAGCAAACTTAATGCCTTGGCTCACGATTGAGAAAAATGTCTGCCTACTACGTGATCTAGTACGTCAGCGCAAAGAGAATGCAGGTGGCTCACAGTGGATCAACGTAGCAGAGCTTATTGAAATTGTCGGACTCAAGGGCTTCGAAAATAAGCTTCCTCATCAGTTATCAGGTGGGATGCAGCAACGTGCAGCACTTGCTCGCGCGCTCGCACTCGATCCTTCAGTGCTGTTAATGGACGAACCTTTTGCCGCGCTTGACGAAATCACGCGAGACCGGATGGCGTTCGAATTGATGCGCATTTGGCAGCAATATCAAAAGACCGTCATCTTCGTGACGCACTCTTTAGCCGAAGCGGTTTTCTTGTCGGATCGTGTTGTGCTGATGTCGGCCCGCCCCGGGCGTATTCACAAAATCTATGATATTGATCTCCCAAGACCACGCAACGAAGAAACGCGTCTGTCAGATGCATTTTTAGCGCTCGTGGCCGAGATCAACAGAGAACTCTACAAAGTAATGCATGAACAGGTAGGCACATGACAACGCGCAAACACATGCCAGCCCTCACCGTTGGCGACAACGCCTATGAGCGCGGCTTCAAGCACGGACAACAATTTGCCGCGGATGTCGCGGCAAACGTAGAAACATACTTACTGCGTTTTGAAGCATCGGGATTACCACGGGTCGAAGCATTAGAAGAAGCCATGCGCTGGCAGCATGCGATGGAATCGCAGAATGCCGAATATGCCGAAGAAATGCTCGGTCTCGCAAAAGGCTCTGAGCAATCGGTCGCAGCAATTGCGCTGCTAAACGCGCGCTATGAAATCGCCTTCATGATTTTTGGCAAAGATGCGCGCAAACAGGAACAGGCCACAAGTGAAACAGACGGTTGTACGACCTTTGGCTTGCTGTCGGATGTGACAGCAGACGGACACACCTGGCTCGGTCAAAACTGGGACTGGATTGCAGGTGTGCACCAACGAACGCTGGTTCTACGTATTCAACGCAAAAACAAACCAAGTCTTGTTTGCATGACTGAGGCTGGAATTGTGGGTGGCAAGATGGGCGTAAACGAACTGGGTATAGGCTTGGTTGAAAACGGACTCGCCTCTCACCTAGA
>CAIYWO010000290.1 GCA_903929925.1 uncultured beta proteobacterium
GCTGGTATGGCACCCAAAGAAAGAAACGACATGATGGCGATGACCAAGCGCCTGGTGATTGAGCGCGGAATTGCTGTACTTTTTACCGAGCACAGTATGGATGTTGTCTTCGCCTACGCTGATCGCATCAGCGTGCTGGCACGCGGGCGACTCATCGCACACGGCACCCCTGACGCCATACGGGACAACCCCAACGTCCAAGAAGTCTATTTTGGTGGTGGTAGCACCTTTGAGCTCAAGCCAGCGAAACTAGCGGGGGTTGCGCCATGAGTCAGCAGACACTCCTCACAGTTTCTGGACTGCAGGCTTGGTATGGTGCTGCAAAAATTCTTTATGACGTGGACTTTAGTGTTGCACGCGGTGAGGTCGTTGCACTCATGGGGCGCAACGGCGCCGGCAAGTCCACCACAATGAAATCCATTATGGGACTGATGGATAAGCGGCGTGGGCAACTACATTTCATGGGCCAAGATATCTCGCAGCGCGCGACGCACGAGATCGCTGCGATGGGTTTAGGCTTCGTACCAGAAGATCGGCGTATTTTTACAGACCTCACCGTTCTCGAGAATCTTGAGGTTGGGCGCCAAGCCGCGCGACATTGGCCGAGCGGTGAGCCCGCACCACACTGGACACCTGAAAAGCTATTCAAACTTTTCCCCAACCTTGGGGAGATGCCAACCCGCCCAGGCGGACGAATGAGCGGTGGTGAGCAACAAATGTTGACCGTCGCGCGGTCCTTGATGGGCAACCCCTACCTGATTCTGCTCGACGAGCCGTCTGAGGGAATCGCGCCCGTCATCGTTGAACAAATGGCGCAGATGATTTTGGCTCTCAAACAACAAGGGGTCAGTATTTTGTTATCTGAACAGAATCTACACTTTGCCAATCTGGTGTGCGACCGCGCCTATGTTCTAGAAAAAGGGCAAATCCGTTTTGCAGGCACGATGCGCGAGCTCGACGAGAACGAAGCCGTACGGCGTGCTTACCTGAGCCTGTAGCACCCATGACTGCACAACATCGCAACGCTAAACCTCTGGCACTGAAAATTAATGGCCAGACACTTGAGACCCGCCTGGATCCAGAGACACCTCTTCTCAATTTTTTGCGGAACGACCTAGGGCTCAACGGGCCCAAGTACGGCTGCGGTCTTGGTCAATGCGGCGCCTGTACTGTGCTCGTTGATGGGCAAGCCGCACGCTCCTGCGTCATCCCTCTGGAAGGTATTGAAGGTCGTGCCATTACGACCTTAGAGGGACTGGGAACACTTGCCGAACCTCACCTCATTCAACAGGCATTCATCGCCGAGCAGGCCGCACAATGCGGATACTGCCTTAACGGCATGATCATGATGACAGCCTCCTTGCTCGCCCGGAACCCGTCACCCACCGAACAAGAGATCCGGTCTGAGTTATCCGCCAATTTTTGTCGGTGTGGCACGCACGTCGAAATCATGCGCGCGGTTCAACGTGCAGCAAGGATGATGCAAGATGGCATCTAGCAACACCCTGCGACTGCGCAAAGACTTTCTCGATGCGTCGGGCGTATTGGTCATCGTGCGAGAGCCCCTGCCTGCCCCTCCGCCAACAAAGGGGCAGCCCGCCGCTGTACCAGCGAATCCTGCGGAAGGTCAGGAGGTATTGCTTTCGGTATGGTCTGATGGACGAGTCGTTGCACTGCACGGACATGTTGACCTTGGAACAGGTCTGCGAACTGCCTTAGGTCAAATCGTTGCAGAAGAAC
>CAIYWO010000291.1 GCA_903929925.1 uncultured beta proteobacterium
GCACACCGAAGGAGCAAGCGTTACTCGAGAGCCAGGCTCGCGAGACGCGAATCTCTCAGGTCCTGCACAGAGGGGGCGCACACTTGAATCGCAAGTGCGCTTACCTTTATTCGTGCGCAAGGACTATTCCCATGCTTAACAAAATCGCTATCATTGGTGGCGGCATCACTGGTGTCACCACAGCTTACGCGCTCAACAAAAAAGGCTTTGAGGTCACGCTCTACGAAACCCATCGTTATGCCGCGATGGAGACCTCGTTTGCGAACGGAGGCCAACTGTCTGCCTCTAACGCCGAGGTCTGGAACCACTGGTCCACAGTTCTTAAGGGCTTGAAGTGGATGTTTACCCGTAGCGCCCCGCTCTTAATTAGCCCTAAACCAAGTTGGCACAAACTCAGCTGGTTTGCGGAGTTCCTAGCCGCCATTCCGCATTACAAACAAAACACGATCAAAACCACTCAACTAGCCATCGCCGCGCGTGAGTACTTATTTCAATGGGCTGCCCAAGAGAACATCTCATTCAACCATCAAACGAAAGGGATCTTGCACATCTATCGTGACAAGCATGGTTTTGATCACGCACATTCAGTTAATCGCTTACTCCAGCAAGGTGGGCTCGATCGTTGCGCAGTCACTCCGCAAGAAATGCGTAGCATCGAGCCCACCCTTGCCGGCAAGTACTACGGAGGGTTCTTCACAGCAGGCGACTCAACTGGCGATATACATAAATTCACAACGGGACTTGCTGCAGCGATTGAGCGCCTGGGTGTCGTGTGCAACTACGGTCATGAGGTTACAAGCCTGATGCATGTCGGTTCTGGCGTCAGTGTTTCCTCAAAGACCGAAGCCGGTGATAGAACGGATGGATTTGATGGAGTCGTATTGTGCGGTGGAACCGCGAGTCGAGCCTTAGGTGCGCAACTGGGTGATCGCGTCAATATCTACCCAGTCAAAGGCTACTCGGTCACCGTGAATCTCAACGACACAGAGAGCCAGATGGGTGCACCACAGGTTAGCTTGCTAGACGACGAAACAAAACTCGTCACGAGTCGTTTAGGCGATGATCGCTTTCGGGTGGCAGGCACAGCAGAATTTAATGGCACTAACCGCGATATCCGTGCCGACCGGATTGCGCCCCTCATTGAGTGGGTACATCAATGCTTTCCACGCATTAATACACGCCACGTTATACCGTGGGCCGGCTTGCGTCCGATGCTGCCAAACATGCTGCCTAAAGTTGGGCCTGGCAAAAAGCCGAATGTTTTTTACAACACTGGGCACGGCCATCTGGGCTGGACGCTCTCGGCGATTACCGCCGAGGCAATCGCGACATGCATGCTTCAGGCTAAGGCTTAACTAAAGCGCATGAAAGAGATTACTGCTGAACAATCCCTGCCTGCATAATCGTTTCAGCATATTTTTTGCGTAAGTCCCGGAGCATGATTTGCATCTCCGGGACTGTGTTGGTTGAAACGCTAAATCCTAAGGCCTCAATCTGTTTGATGTTGGCAGGATCGCGCACGATCTCAGTTATGTCTTTATTGATTTTTTCAAGGATGGCGACTGGGGTCCCCTTAGGAGCCAATATCCCCTGCCAACTTTCGATATTGACAGCAGGATAGCCCGACTCCGCCATGGTTGGCACATCCGGGAAAACAGGAGAGCGATAGTTGGTCGTCACGGCCAAGGCACGCAACTTGCCAGCCTTAATTTGCTCAGTCACAGCAGCCAGCGTAATGACAGTGGCGTTGACGTGTCCCGCCATCGTATCCAACGCGGCAGGCGCACCACCTTTATAGGGGATGTAGTTGACTTTGATATCCGCAGCGTTGGCGAGTACCTCATGCGCGATATGGGCGATACCGCCGCTTGTTGGTAATGCAAGCGTAAGTTTGCCAGGGTTGGCTTTGGCAAACTCAACATAATCCTTAAATGTTTTCGCTTGAAACTCCGGGTTAGATACAAGCACTTGAGGATTGACAACCAGACGCATCACGCCCGTCAGGTCCTCTGCTGTATATGGCGGATTTTTGATCAGAATCGTATTGAGCACGATCGCGTCGCTATGCAAGACAAGCGTGTATCCATCAGGCTTTGCGCGGGAAACTTGGGCTGCCCCAATCGCACCGCCGGCACCCGTAATGTTTTCAACGACTACCGTCTGGCCCCAGGTGCTACTTAGCTTTTCTGCAATCAGGCGAGCGATCTTGTCGGTGCTGCCGCCCGCAGAGACCGGGACGACTATCCGCACAGCGCGTTGGGGATAGACATCCGTCTGAGCCGCAGAGTATCCAGAGCAGCCCGCCAGCAAAATAACGAGGAGCCAAACATTGCGTATATTCTTAAAAGACAGACTGCTAGACATCATTTCTCCTTAGCTAAAGTACTTTGTAACGCAGATTTTGCAATTAAGTATCGTCTTGACCCGCACGACATAGGAAAATTCAGCCTCAAGCAAAAAGTTTATAGTTAGACTTACGACACAATCTACGATTAAACCAGCCTCTGATTAATACGGATAACGAAAAATGCGCGCATTCCTAACTCTTCAACATCGCTTTCCGCTTTTTAAATTTTCGTTTCTCTTGTTTGTATTTTCAGGAACGCAATGCGCCGGCGCGCCGGCTCACTCGCTCGCACCGATCGTCGAGATTGCATCGGGGCGTATTCAGGGAGTACAACGCGCCTTTACGCCTCCACCAGCGACCGGAAGCCCGACCTCCAATGCCCCTTATCGTGTCAACGAATATCGCGGAATTCCCTATGCCCTGGCGCCGACTGGGGATCGACGCTGGGCGCTTCCAGAGCCCGTTATAAGCTTGGGCAAAGATGTCTTTCAAGCGTATAACTTTGGTCCAGCCTGCCCACAGCAAGCGAGATTTAATTTGACCGAGGAAAGCCTCAATGAGGATTGCCTAAGCATTAACGTCAGTAGTCCTGCTGACACAAAAAGTACAGATAAATTGCCGGTTTTAATTTGGATTCACGGTGGCGCTTTCATTGGTGGCTCATCAAGCCTTTATCGGCTCGATAAACTAGCTGCGGAAGGAAAGCTAATCGTCGTCTCCATGAATTATCGTCTCGGTGCCTTTGGCTTCATGCCAAACCCTGCCTTCCAAACTGCTTCCGACGGCAAAACGTTTAACGGAAATTATGGCCTGGAAGATCAACGTCTAGCAATGAAATGGGTACAACAAAACATTTCCGCTTTTGGCGGAGATCACACGAACGTCACGATTGCCGGTGAATCTGCTGGCTCTGGCTCAGTATGTATGCACCTATCAGCCCCCTCACAAGTGAAGGGCCTATTTAGCAAAGCCATTATGCAAAGCGCAGGATGTATCGCGCTCTTACCTACAGTCGCCGAAGCACAAGCATCCAGCAAAGCCAGCGCAAGCATTCAGGCCGGCTTAGGCTGTCCAACAAACTCAGAAACGTTGCGTTGCATGCGTAACAAAACTGTTGAACAAATTCTCACACAACAGGGCGCGTATACGGCCGCACATCCTGAGGACATTACATCCTTTTCGCCCGTGACAGGCGACCCAACCGCCTCGCCCGCCATCATAAATACGACCGTGCCATCGTCATTTAAGTATGCTGCCACAAACAATTTATTGACAACAGTACCCATGATTATTGGCGGCACCAAGGACGAATTGGTTTTATATGTAGGTTACTACTGGCAGGGCGCCCAAGCAGGCTTAAATCAAGCAATTGATCGCACCACGATTGATAGCGTTTGGCTACCCCTCTTTTATCCTGGTCGCAACAACTCCACCACCTACGCCGCTCAGGTTAGTAAACAATATTCAGCTGGCTTGCACTCAAGCGACCCCAACGTGGTGATGAGATCTTTTGGACAAGTCTTATCTAATTACAACCCTGCCGTCGGCATCAATAACTGTATTTATTTACAAACAGCAAATGTGATGCTTAATTATGTGCGTCGAAATCCTCATACTTCTGCACCGGTTTACCAATTTGAATTTGATGATGCCGCGGCACCTGTATGCAAAGTAGGCATTGCTGAGCCTTGCCCACCCTACCCCATGGGTTCCGTACACTCGTCGGAGTTGAATTATTTATTTCCAAACTTATCCAATACCTCCGCGATCAACACACCTGATTTAGCACCTGCCTCTCAAGGCTTGGCGAATCAGATCGTTGCCTTCTGGGCTCAGTTTGCCCACACGGGTAATCCCAATGTCTCTGGCTTACCTAATTGGCCACTTTATGCAGGCAAGCAATCGTCAAGTGTGATGTTGCTCAAGCCCGGGGCGATCGCGCCATACGATGCAGACGCAGCGCATCAATGCACGTCCTTTTGGGCACGCCGAGACATGTATGACTTAAGGAACGAACCGCCCTTCAATTAGAGCGCTGAGACAGTCTATGTTCTAAATAAGTGAATGAATAACCTGAGCCCTTACTCTACAGCGACAGAAGGAATATCAAATCATGCATATGGCAGTTCTTAAGACCCTTTTGTTGCGCTATGGCTGCGCTATAGGTATCGGACTTGCGGTGGGCGTTTCATCGAACGCGCACGTAGTCGGTGAAAAGGAGGCTGTGGTGGCTCCTAACGAAAAAATCGTGGTGCCCGACAGTGGGGGGGTGACAACTATTCGATCTAATACGCCCATCATCACCCGCCAACAGGTTCAAATTTTTCCTGGCGTAACCAAAAAGTCTGCAGGTTCTTCGCAAATTTCTATGAATCGCATCGTTCTTCCTCCAGGCATGAAAGGGCTGCGTCATATGCATAAGGATGCGGAGACCATCATTTATGTTCTTGAGGGAAAATCCAGAACACTGATTGGTGAGAAAGGGGAGATCATCGTCGATAACGAGGCCGGGGATTTCATTTTTATTCCCGCCAATGTCTGGCACCAGCCCATGAATATCTCTGAGGACCGCGTCGTTGCAATAGAGGTGCGCGCGGACGCCGATGACCAGCAGAATGTTATCTTGGCACCGAGTCAGCAATGAGCATTTGGCGGTGCCACCGCCAAATGTTGATCCGATTTAAGCGGTGCGTAAACAATATTCTGCAATAGTTGGGGTACTTAGGTTTGGCGCGCTGGAGGGCCATATCTTCACGCGCTATGAAACCGAGTCAGACACAATCCATCTGATAACATCTTTTCTTCTCAAGATGATGGCACTTTAAAAATCATGGGTTTCAAATCTTTCCTGAACTCCCTTTTTTACTCCTCTGACTTAGTCATATTCACGACTATCTTTGGAGTCTATGTTTCTATTGCCATAATCATCACTCTGACTATTTACACACCACGGTTGAAAGGCTTCTTTTCGAGTTTCGCAGGGATTAATGGCACTTTTTATAGTCCCGCAGCAAGTATGTTCGCTCTATTAGCAGCGTTCATGGGCTCTACGCTAGGCACCGGTTTTAGTGCGCATACAGACTCGATTAACAAAGAGCGTGCTGCAGTATTACTGTACGTAGATTTCATTAACCATACCCCCCTACTAGCTAACCAAAACTTACAATACGAAGTCAAACAGTATTTGCAGTCAGCCTTGGAGGAAGAGTGGCCCAATTTAGAACATGAAAAAATTTCGAGGAATACAGGGGTGTTATTTCAAGAAATTTATTTGAAAACGATTAAGATCGCCCCGGCTCTTGACGGCACCCAAGGTGGTAGAGAGCTTGCGAAGATTTTAGACTCTTGGTACGACGCTCGGGCAAAACGCCTATCCTATCGCTGGAAACAGGTTGAGCATCTTCGCTGGGCAGTGTTGATTACGGTTGCTTTGTTACTCCAACTCTCAGTAGCCGTCACCCACATCTCCAGCTCTAGAAGAGTGATGGGTCTGTCTCTTGGCATCACTACCGCCCTGATTGTTTCGGTGATGACACCATTAGCCCTAAACGTTAACCATTACAGCGGCTTGTTACAGGTCTCCAAAATGCCGCTCAA
>CAIYWO010000292.1 GCA_903929925.1 uncultured beta proteobacterium
CGGTACGTTTAACCTTCCAGGGTTCAAGTACGCGCTTTTTGAACTTTGCGGGCGGGTCGTCGCAGTCGAGCTACTAGTTCAGAGTAGCCGTGCTGCTTAGTTCAGGCTCGCGAGTTCTGTTGGCGCTGCAGCCATCTGCCTGGATTGGATCATCTGTTTGATCTTGACCGCGTCGCCGATGCGCGTGCCTTTCCCCTCTGCATTGAGCAGCACAATTGCTGTGTCGCGATTGTTGATGCGCGCCACCATCACCAAACACTGACCTGCTTCATTGATGAAGCCGGTCTTGGATACTTTGATATCCCAGCTAGGATTGCTTACAAGCATGTTTGTGTTGCGGAACAGCGTAGGGTGCCCGGCCGAACGCACTTCATGCTGATGATCTGTTGTATAGAAGCGGATTGCGGGTCGTGAAGCGGAGGCCTGTAAAAGCTTGACCAAGTCACGGGGAGTCGAGACGTTTGCGCTTGATAAGCCGGTGGGTTCAACGAAGGTAGATTGCACCATGCCAAGCTCGCGCGCTTTGGCGTTCATTGCGTTCACGAAGGCCGTCATACCGCCCGGGTAAGTGCGACCCAGCGCGTGTGCGGCGCGATTCTCAGAGGACATCAACGCCAAATGCATCATGTCACCACGCGTATGTTTCGCTCCCACTGCGAGACGTGACCGACTGTGTTTGACCACATCAACGTCGGCTTGCGTGACTTGAATCACTTCATCCATCGGGAGTTTCGCATCGACAATGATGACGGCAGTCATCAGCTTTGTGATGGAGGCGATTGGTCGAACAACTTGATCGTTACGTGAGTACAAAACAGCTTTGCTATTTAAGTCTTGAACGAACACGACGTTTGAACGTAAACCGCCTGCTGCTGCAACGCCTGCTCCAGTTACTGCAGCACTCTTGCCGTGATTCGCAACGGGTACAACTGCCTTGGCGCCTGTTGTGGCTTTCCCGTTTTTGGGCGTGACAGCGCGATTGCCTTGGGGAGCGCCTGCTGGTGCTGCTTTCTTGTCAGGGGCTTGGGTCGGTGTTGCCGTCTTAGCTGTTTTGCTGGGTTGCTGCTTTTTCTTTGTTGTGTTGGTTTTTTTAGGCTTCGCCGGTTGCGTGGCAGAGGTGCCGCTTGACGTGGTTTGTTGTGCGCTGACTGAGAGTGGTGAGGCAGCAAGTCCCAAGCAGATTAAGCTTGAAATCCATGCTTTTTGTAGGGGTAAAGCGAGCTTCAAACGCATTCCCAGCGCCTCTTTAAGTATAAAAACCATTCAAATTATATACTTAGAGAGGTTACTTAACCTAAAATTTTACCTAAACTTGCCAAATATAGGGTTTATACCTATGCCAAGGTGAGTGCAAGCTCAAAGGCCGTACGTAGTGAGGAGGGGTCTGCAACGCCTTTGCCTGCGATGTCGAAAGCAGTGCCGTGATCCACACTGGTGCGCACAAACGGCAGTCCAACGGTGACATTCACCCCTTGGTCTAACCCCAGATACTTGATTGGGATCAGGCCTTGATCGTGATACTGAGCGACGCAAATATCGAACTCGCCCTGGCGTGCGCGCATGAAAACGGTGTCGCCTGGCCACGGTCCTGATGCATCGATTCCCTGGGCGCGTGCTAGAGCGATTGCTGGGGCGATGGTGTCAAGATCTTCATTGCCAAATTTACGTTGTTCGCCAGCGTGTGGATTGAGTCCTGCAACGGCGACTCGGGGCGCTTTAACTCCCATCGCTACACAGGCACGATGAGCAAGTTCAATCGTACGTCTCTCAAGCTCGACCGTGAGTGTGCGAGAGACCTCAGCGAGTGGGATATGAATGGTCGCAAGGATGACGCGTAACTGGTCATTGACCAACATCATGGCGACATGCTCTGTGCCGGACTGTTCAGCAAGTATCTCTGTATGTCCGGGGAAGTCAATGCCCGCAGCGTGCATCGATTCTTTGTTCAGCGGCGCTGTCACGATTGCACGAACCTTGTGTTGCATGGCATCGTCGATCGCCATGCGCAAGGCAGTTACAGCTGCGCTTCCTGCTCTGGCGTCCACGCGGCCTAAGGGTAGATCGGCCGGCAGTGCTGGATGCGTTGAACGCACATACAGTTGGCCCGGTCGCGGCTGCAGTGGCACGCGCTCCGGCGTGTCGATGGCAATGCATTGCACCGGCAAGCTGAGCATGAGCGCGGCGCGCTGGAGTGCGCCTAAGTCGCCATACACCACGCAAGGAGCACTCAATCCTTGCGCATGCAGTTTGATCACAATCTCAGGGCCAATACCGGCTGCATCACCAAGCGTGAGCGCAACGGGGAGCGACATTTACAACACTTCCCCAGCGTAATCAGCCAGTCGTGAACGCTCACCGCGCTGCAGCGTTACGCTGCCTGCATGTGGCCAACCTTTGAAACGATCCACAACGAAGGTCAGGCCTGAGCTGCCTTCCGTTAGATAGGGCGTATCAATTTGCGCAATATTTCCTAAGCATATGACTTTTGTTCCGGGGCCAGCACGCGTGATGAGCGTTTTCATTTGTTTAGGCGTTAAGTTCTGTGCCTCATCGATGATGAGGTACTTATTAAGAAAGGTACGCCCACGCATAAAGTTCAAGGATTTGATTTTGATCTTTGAACGGATTAAGTCCAGGGTTGTTGCGCGTCCCCATTCGTTACCGCCATTGCCGCCACCATCGGCGTCACCCATGTTTAACACTTCGAGGTTGTCCTCGAGCGCACCCATCCACGGCTGCATTTTTTCTTCCTCGGTGCCTGGTAGAAAACCAATATCCTCGCCAACAGGAACAGTCACGCGTGTCATGATGATCTCGCTGTAGCGCTTGGTTTCAAGCACCTGTGCCAGGCCCGCGGCAAGCGTCATTAGGGTTTTGCCGGTTCCCGCTTGACCGAGTAGTGAAACGAAATCACACTCCGGATTCATCAGCAGGTTCATCGCAAAGTTTTGCTCGCGGTTGCGTGCGGTGACACCCCAGACATTATTCTTGCCGTGGGTGAAGTCCCGCAAGGTGGCGAGTACTGCAGTTTTGCCGTTGACTTCGCGTACCTGAGCATACAAAGGCATAGAGCCTTCGAAATACACAAACTGATTCACCATGAACTGATGGCACAAAGGTCCATTAATCCGATAGAAGGTGGTGCCACCTTGCTGCCAAGATTCCACGCCTTTGCCGTGCTTGTTCCAGAAATTTTCTGGCAACTCCAGCATGCCCGAATAGAGAAGGTCGGAGTCCTCTAGCACTTGGTCATTGAAATAGTCTTCAGCCGACATCGATAGTGCACGCGCCTTCAAGCGCATGTTGATGTCTTTCGACACTAAAACGACTTCGCGGGTAGGATATTTTTCTTGCAAGGCGCGCACAACACCAAGAATTAGGTTGTCCGCTTTGCCCATGGGCAAGTCAGGCGGAAGCGTACCCGTCATCGCTGTGGTCTGAAAGAACAAACGCCCGATCGCGTCTTTGTGTCCCAGCCCACTGAGGGGTAAACCTTCGTCTAGCTTCTGGTGCTCGGCGACCAGGGTATCCAGAGAACGACTGACCTGGCGAGCGTTACGTGCAACCTCAGACATGCCTTTCTTTTGATGATCAAGCTCTTCAAGCGTCATCATGGGTAAAAAGACGTCATGTTCCTCAAAGCGAAAAAGCGAAGACGGGTCATGAAGCAGTACGTTTGTATCGAGTACGAACAACTTTTGCGTGCCTGACTCGGTCTTGGCGCTGCGGCGTGTTGGAGTGCGCGGGGCAGGCGATTTTTTCTGAGCAGGGGCTTTGCTTGGTGTGACGGCAGGCCGTGCCGCTGGCGTTGTTGCGAGCGGCAGTTTGAATGCGCTGCGCTGGTCTGTGTCTGTCTCGCCTGGCGTGACATCTTGCGCTGCAAGAGGTGGCACACGCGGGCTTGTTGTGGCGGTCTCGGCTAGTTTGGCTTTCGTGCTTTGTGCGGCTGGGGGTAAGAGATCGAGTTCAGTATCGTTTAGGTCGAGTATTGCGGCAGGGCGGGTGGGCAGCTTGGGCAACGGCATACGAGACAATCTCCTGGGGGCACAACAATCGAATAAATCAGGTCAGACTACTAGCGGCTTGCAGCACCTCTTGGGCATGCCCTGGCACTTTGACACCACGCCATGCTTGAACAAGTTTTCCACGTGCGTCGATAAGAAAAGTGCTGCGTTCAATGCCACGTACCTGTTTCCCATACATTTGTTTCATTTTGATGACATCATAGGTATTACATATGACCTCATCGGAGTCCGAGATCAGGGGAAATGGCAACTCTAGTTTCTTACTGAAATTTTCGTGTGACTTGAGTGAATCACGCGAAACACCAATGACGACGCAACTTTGCGCCAGAAATTGGTCGTGGAGGTCGCGGAAATTTTCAGTCTCAGTAGTGCATCCCGGCGTGTTGTCTTTCGGATAAAAATAAAGCACAACGCCGCGGCCGTTGCATTGTTTCAGGGTGATTTCGCCGAACGTGCTCAGAGCCTTGAAGTCCGGGGCTGCTTTGCCGATTTGTACGGTTGTCATGTTTAAGTAGCTCCTGGGGCGGTGTGCTCTGGCAGCAGGGCGGCGATCACCTGACGACCTTCTGCCATGAGAATGTTGTAGGTGCGGGCAGCAGCTTGCGTGCTCATGCATTCGACACCCACGCCGGCCTGTAAGAGTGGCAGCAAGATCGTGTGGGATAGCATGCATTGACGGTTCCCGGTTCCGATCAGCAACACTTCAGGTCGGGTTCCTTCAAGGCTAGGGCCTGTGGACTCAGTGGCGTCTAAAAATGCCATAGGGTCTAGCGGTGCGAACTTGAGGTGTGCAGCTTGTAGCAGGAGGGCGGTGGTGATGTCCGTGGCTGTTTCAGCGGGCCAACGTTCTACTGCGCCCATGGGGCCAAAAGCGATCGCGTGGTCAAAACGCGTCTGGTTAATTTCGACAAAGCCGTCACCGTATCCCGTGACGGTGTTCAGTGCCGAATTGGTATCAGTATGAAGCTTCAATCAATACTCCGGCAGGTTCAGTTGATCATAGCGCAATCATTGGTCAGATGCGATCACAGAGTACCTACCTGCACCAAGGGGAAATCGAGATTTTTATGGATTTTTGCCCCCGATTTGCCGGGTAGCCCGTGATGCGCTAGATTATGGGGTTTTGCTGCACTGCAAATAAAGCCGATTCAGGTTGGATGACGAAGGATTTAGGATGAAGAAGTTTCCCCGCATCGAGCGGTTGCCCCCGTATGTTTTCAATATCACTGCCGAGCTGAAAATGGCAGCCCGCCGGCGCGGCGAGGACGTTATTGATATGTCGATGGGTAACCCCGATGGCGCGACACCCCCGCACATCGTGGAAAAGCTCGTCGAGGCCTCCGAACGACCCACGACCCATGGCTACTCGGTGTCAAAAGGGATTCCACGCTTGCGTAAGGCGATTTCAGACTGGTATCAGCGCCGCTATCAAGTAGACATTGACCCTGATTCCGAGGCGATCGTTACGATCGGCTCGAAAGAGGGCTTGGCGCACTTGATGCTTGCGACGCTAGATTCTGGTGATACCGTTCTTGTGCCAAATCCAAGCTATCCGATTCATATTTACGGTGCTGTAATCGCCGGTGCCAATATTCGCTCTGTGCGCATGACGCCCGGAACCGATTTTTTTGAAGAGCTCGAACGCGCGGTCAGAGAGTCGATTCCAAAGCCAAAGATGATGATTCTGGGGTTCCCGAGCAACCCGACAGCACAGTGTGTTGATCTGCCGTTTTTTGAACGTGTGATCAAGCTCGCCCGTGAACATGACATCATCGTTGTGCATGATCTTGCTTATGCAGATATTTGTTTTGACGGCTATCGGGCTCCCTCCATCATGCAGGTAGCGGGTGCACGCGAAGTGGCGGTTGAGTTTTTTACCATGAGTAAAAGCTACAACATGGCCGGCTGGCGCGTGGGCTTTATGGTGGGCAACGCCGAGCTCGTCAGTGCGTTAGCGCGAATAAAAAGCTATCACGACTATGGCACATTCACGCCGATCCAGGTCGCCTCGATCGCTGCCCTCGACGGTCCGCAGGATTGCGTACAAGAGGTTGTACAAAAATATCAAAGTCGTCGCGATGTGCTGGTCAAAGGTTTGCATGAGGCGGGTTGGATGGTTGAGAACCCCAAGGCGTCCATGTATATCTGGGCGCATATCCCTGAACCCTATCGGGCCAAGGGATCGCTGGAGTTTGCTAAGCGTATTTTGGAGGAGGCCAAAGTTGCCGTGTCTCCAGGTATTGGTTTTGGTGAGTACGGCGATGAGTACGTACGGTTTGCATTGATTGAAAACGAGCAGCGCACCCGGCAGGCGGTGCGCGGCATCAAAGAAATGTTTCGCAAGGACGGATTGCTGTAATGGACTCTATTAAAGTTGGCCTACTCGGGCTTGGCGTTGTCGGTGGCGGAACCTGGAAGGTGCTTCGTCGTAATGCCCAAGAAATCGCTCGTCGTGCTGGTCAGACGATTGAAGTCACGCGCATCGCTGTGCGCGATATTGAGAAGGCACGTGCCCTGGTTGGCTCGACAATTCTGGTTGATGCGGATCCGTTTGGCTTAGTGCGCGACCCGTCAATTGATATTGTCGTGGAGCTGATGGGTGGAGACACCCTGGCACGTGAGCTCGTGCTTGAAGCCATCGCGCAGGGCAAGCATGTTGTCACCGCGAATAAAGCACTGCTTGCTAAACACGGTACAGAAATTTTTGCAGCAGCGTCGGCGAAAGGTGTTGTTGTTGCCTTCGAAGCTGCGGTAGCCGGTGGCATACCTATCATTAAAGCGATTCGTGAAGGTTTGACCGCCAACCGTATTGAGTGGGTTGCCGGAATCATCAACGGCACAACTAATTTCATTTTGTCGGAAATGCGTTCTCGCGGCCTACCGTTTGCGACAGTGTTGGCGGAGGCGCAAAAGCTTGGCTATGCCGAAGCCGATCCAACCTTTGATATCGAGGGGGTTGATGCTGCACATAAGCTGACGCTTTTAGCGTCATTGGCCTTTGGTATTCCCGTTCAGTTCGATCGTGCTTACATCGAAGGTATTTCAAAGCTAGCGGCCGACGACATCAAGTTAGCTGAGCGGTTGGGGTACAGAATCAAGTTGTTGGGCATCACTAAACGTCGGCCCGAAGGAATTGAGCTGCGCGTGCATCCTGCACTGGTGCCTGCCAAGTCGATGCTGGCCAATGTCGAGGGCGCGATGAACGCTGTTTTGGTTCGCGGCGATGCTGTTGGTCAGACCTTGTACTACGGCAAGGGTGCAGGTGAAGAGCCTACGGCCTCTGCGGTAGTTGCCGATTTAGTCGATGTCACACGTCTGTTGACTGCGGACCCAGAGCACCGTGTACCCCATCTGGCCTTTCAGCCCGACGCGATGTCGGACACGCCGATTTTGTCGATCGAGGATGTGATTACCTCCTACTACTTGCGTTTGACAGTTGCCGATCAGCCAGGCGTCTTGGCTGATATTGCACGTGTCTTCTCGGATCGCGGCATTTCGATCGGCTCAATGATCCAACAGCCATCAGACCTAGATGCCAGTGCTGATCTGGTGTTTCTGACACACGAGGCGCTTGAGCGCGATGTGAATGCAGCGATCGTCCAGATTGAGGCGTTGCCGTTCGTGCGCTCGAGCGTGACCCGTTTGCGGATGGAAAGTCTGTCATGAAATACGTCTCCACGCGCGGCGGGATGCAAGCTCAGGGCTTTGCCGACATCCTGCTAGAAGGTCTTGCGCCAGATGGTGGTTTGGCGATTCCTCAAGAGTTACCTAAGGTGTCGGCCGCGATGCTCGAGTCTTGGCGAGCCTTGCCCTACCATGCGTTAGCCGCTGAAGTGCTTGGTTTGTTTGTATCGGACATTGAGCGGGCAGACCTTCAAGCGATGACTCGCGCCGCATATTGCAAAGAGTCTTTCAAGACTGAGGCGATTGTTCCGCTCAAGGCTTTGGATAACGGGTTGTCGTTGCTTTGTGTCTCAGAGGGGCCGACACTAGCCTTCAAAGACATGGCCATGCAATTTCTGGGTCAGGTCTTCCCCTATGTGTTGCGTCAACGTCATACGACGCTCAATATCTTAGGGGCGACCTCGGGCGACACAGGTTCAGCGGCGGAATACGCGATGCGTGGCAAGGATGCTGTGGCGGTATTTATGCTTTCACCGCACGGGCGCATGAGTGCATTTCAGCGTGCCCAGATGTATTCCCTGCAAGATGCGAACATACACAACATCGCTGTCAAAGGTGTGTTTGACGAAGCACAAGATGTTGTAAAGGCTTTGGCAAGTGACTTGCCCTTTAAGTCGCAGTATCGCCTTGGGGCAGTCAATTCCATCAACTGGGCGCGCATCGCAGCGCAGATCGTGTATTACATTCACGGCTGGCTGCGTGCGACAACAGCCTCGGGGCAGCAGGTCTCTTTCAGTGTCCCCTCAGGAAACTTCGGCAACATCCTTGCTGGCCACATTGCGCGCATGATGGGCTTGCCAATTCGTCGTTTGGTGTTGGCGACAAACGAAAATAATGTATCAGAAGAGTTTTTCCGCACGGGGATCTATCGACCGCGTGCCGCTGCACAGACCTATATGACGTCCAGTCCTTCGATGGATATTTCACGTGCGTCGAATTTTGAGCGTTTCGTGTTTGACCTGGTCGGTCGGGATCCGGCGCGGGTGGCGGGATTATGGCGCGAGCTCTCCACAAATGGGCATTTTGATTTGTCCGCCTATCTGCCCGAGTTCGAGCGCACGTATGGATTTGTTGCGGGCTACAGCACGCATCAGAATCGTCTCGATACGATACGTTCTGTGAAAGAAAAAACCGGAGTACTGATCGACCCGCACACGGCTGACGGTGTCAAGGTTGCCGCTGATTTCGTTGAGCCAGGCATCCCGATGCTGGTTCTGGAAACTGCGTTGCCAGCCAAGTTCTCTGAGGTCATTCAAGAAGCGCTTGGCGTTCCGGCTCCGGTCCCCGCCGGTCTCGAAAACCTAGAATCCTTGCCGCAAAAAGTAACCATCTTGCCCTGCGATGTCGCGAGCGTCCGTGCATACATCACAGAGCACGCAAGCGTCTGATGATGCAGTTCTTTACGCCCCTCCATTTTTTGGCAGTTGGTTTGGGTGCCGCTGTGGGGGCGTGGTTGCGTTGGGTGTTGGCAGTCTGGCTGAATCAGCCGGGCAATGCGATGCCTTGGGGGACTCTGGCAGCCAACCTCGTAGGCGGCTATCTGGTTGGTTTAGCGTTTGGATTTTTGTCTGCCTTGCCCGCACTGCCAGCGTTTTGGCGCTTGTTTCTCGTGACCGGCTTGCTTGGCGGACTGACAACGTTCTCAACGTTTTCTGCAGAGACTGTGGCGTTTCTAGAAGAGGGCCGCCTTGCTGCAGCGGCGCTTTACTCTGGCGTTAGTCTGCTTGGGTCTCTAGCGCTGACCTTCTTAGGTTTGGTGACTGTTCAGACCCTGCGTGGCTAGCGAGATTTTTCAAAA
>CAIYWO010000293.1 GCA_903929925.1 uncultured beta proteobacterium
AGACGGTGATTTATTGGTGGAATCTGTCTATCGGTTTAAAGGACAAAGCGCCGCCGGGATCGTGTTGACCGAGGTGGATTTTGAAGAGCTGGATGAAGGGACTAAGCGCAAACTGTTTGTGGGGCTTACGCGGGCGCAGTTAGCGGTAGAGGTCGTACTGAGTGAACGTGCGGCGGCTTGTTTGAGTGCGGTGGTTTAAGGGTGTAAAACCTTCACCGCACCCAAGCAAGCATGAGGATCATTTTTTCTCGGGAAATGCTTGTCTCTTCCAGTCTCCACTGTTTGCATAAGGCAAGCCGAGATTGGCTCTAAGCGTATCGCCTTCATAATCCGTGCGGTAAAGGCCTCTGTTTTGTAGCTCTGGAACAACCAAACGGACAAAGTCTTCATATGAGCCGGGCATATGGGTAGGCGTTAAGACGAAACCGTCGCAAGCACCTTCTTTAAACCACAGCTCCATTTCATCGGCAACAGTCTTGGGGGATCCAATAAACACGTTGAATTCTTTAAGCCGTGCCCTGTTCGAATACTCAACGAAGTCCCGTACCGAGGGGTTTGGCTTACCACTTAGGGCTACCACACGATCTCTGAAGGCTTGCCAGCCGGACACAGCCGCCATGTCTTCGTCCGACAACGGCGCATCATAATCGCGCTTTGAAAAATCGTAATTAAGTACCTCGCAAATTAATGCAAGTGCGTCCTCTGGCTTTGCGAGTTTGTCTATGTATTCAAATTTCTTTTGCGCTAGCTCGTCAGTTTCAGCGACTACGACATAGATAGCCGTGGCGATTTGAACTTTTTCTGGATCGCGTCCCGCTTGAACAATCGCGTCTTTCATATCAGCGTATTGTTTTTTTGCAATCTTAAGATTGGGATACACCACAAAAATCAGCTCTGCCCAGCGCGCAGCAAACGCTTTGCCGCGTCCGCTTTGACCCGCCTGCAACAAAATCGGCTGACCCTGTTGAGATCTTGGTACGGTAAAGGGACCGCGCGAATTAAAAAACTTGCCCTTATGATCCAACCGCTTGACCTTATCCGGATGCGCGAATAAACCCGACTCTTTGTCAACGACTAAGGCATCCTCATCCCATGTGTCCCAGTGACCAAGAACCGTTTCTAAAAACTCGTCAGCACGGTCATAACGCAAGTCATGCTCTAAATGACTACTTTGGCCAAAGTTTGCAGCTTCGGAATCATTTAGCGAGGTGACGACATTCCAGGCAACCCTCCCCTTAGACATGAGGTCAAGCGTAGCGAACAAACGCGCCACATGAAAAGGTTCGTAGTAAGTTGTTGAATAGGTGGCACCCAAACCCAGTTTGTTAGTTACGGCGGCCATTGCACCCAACACAATCGTCGGATCAAGTTTTGTGGCACGAATCCCGTGCGCCACGGTGTCTTTGTGATCGCCAGAATAAATATCTGGCATGGCCAACCGATCATCAAAAAATGCCATGTGGAACTTACCTTCTTCCAGCACCCGCGCAATACGCTGGTAGTACTCAGGCGTGAGGAAGTCTGTCATCGTGGCCGAGTGCCGCCAGCTGCCCGGATACACCGAGCAGTTCTGAGCCTGCAAAAAGCCAACCATGGTCATCTTGCGTGATGAATGCGTCATTTCAAATCCTTCAAAAACAGTTAATAGCGCTGTGTTGTATGTCTTTAGTCGGGAATATCGACATAAAGAATCGGAGCGTGCTGTTGTGCGCCATACACGTCACGGTCGTCTAGCGAACCGGCTGAATGCAAGCGTGGCAAGGTGGCCTTAAACGCATTTGCGGCAGGATAAGGCGTAAACAGCACATCACTTTCGCGAACGTTGTAAAGCTTCGCAAACAAAGCAGCGTTCAAGATGCCGGTAGAAGCT
>CAIYWO010000294.1 GCA_903929925.1 uncultured beta proteobacterium
ACCGGTGATGGCAGCCGCATGAGGGCCGATCAGATAGCGAACAAGTGATGAAATTTCTTGCGGTTCGATCAACCGCCCAATCGGTGGCAACACAGGCGGCGATGCGCTGCGGTCTGTCTGCTTAACCATTCCGGTATTCGTCGCTGCGGGTGAGACCACATTGACGGTGACACCGTCACGCACGACCTCGGCAGCCCAACTGCGCGACAATGCATTCAATGCGGATTTAGTGGCCGCGTACTGACTACGTCCCGCAATTCCTGCCGAAACGCGACTACCGATCAACACCACTCTTCCGAACTGCTGCTCTACCATCCGTGGAATTAGATGATTTCCGATTGCGCTCGCTGCTGCAACATGGACTTTCCACATCGCGTCGAAATCTTCTGGGGATAAGGCCCCAAGTCGAGCGACGCGCAACAACCCAGCGGCATGCACAAACACACCAATCGCTGAGCAAGAGGCAGCGGCCTCCTGCGCGGCCGAGGCATCCCGCAAATCCACAGCATGCGACACGAGGCGTTCATGACTAATTGTTGCAGGCGATATATCTAGCCCATGCACCATCCAGCCTTCTGCCAACAAGTCCTGCGCAATCGCATAACCCAGCCCAGAACTTGTTCCTGTCACCAGCGCACTGAATTTACTGTGCACGTATATTGGCCTCTTTAATGATGGTTTGCGACATCGTCATGTCAGCCTTTTGAAACTTAGCAAAATCAGCAGCCGTGCCGGGATCAACGATGAGTCCTTGCTCAACGAGCTTCTTAGCCATGTCACCCTTCAGTGCTGCTAACGACTCAGCGCTCAACTTGTTAACAACGGCAGCTGGCGTACCAGCCGGAGCCCAAAGTCCGTACCAACTGTAAAACTCATACCCAGGAACCGACTCCGATACGGCCGGAATATTAGGCATGCTGCTGAGTCGGTCTTTGGACGTCACTGCAATGACTTTTAGTTTGCCGGCCTTTGCGAAGGACTGGGAACCCAGTATTGGATCGATAAAGCCATCAATACGTCCACCAACTAAATCTGTGTAGGCAGGCGACGAGCCCTTATAAGGAATCGTCACCGCCGTAAATTTGCCAGCCTTTTTTAATAACTCTGTTGACAGATGCCCCGCAGAGCCAGAGGAGCCAATTGCAAATGACAACTTTCCAGGATTCGCATTCCCATAGGCAATCAACTCTTTAATGTTGTTTGCAGGCACATGGTTACCAATCGCTACCGCGAGCGGTGCCTTTGCAACCAGTGATACCGGAATGAAATCTTTTTCAACGTTGTACGGCACTCCACTAATTAGCATTGGTCCAATTGTGAAGGTGGATGCACTAAACAACAGTGTGTAACCGTCAGCCGGAGCCTTCGCCACAGCATTCGCGCCAATCGTCCCTCCTCCGCCTGCACGATTCTCTACAACAAAGGTCTGTCCAGTTTGCTCGCTGAGCTTCTGTGCCAACATGCGGCCCACGATATCAAGTGTCCCCCCAGGCGGGAAAGGGATAATGACGTTTACAGACTTTGTTGGATAGTTTTGTGCACCTGCAGAGGCGCAAAGTAGCACCACTGATGCTGCGAGAATCATTCTGAGTGATTTTCTTAATTTCATATTAGTCTCCGTTTGTTAAGTATTTTGCTTGCATTAGCGTTTCAGTAAGCCTGCATTCGCTACCGCTGCGCGTAATTGGTTGGTCTCGGCGTCGCTCGGCATCTCGGTTGGAGGCCGCACGGTCGGCGCATCGATGACGCCTGCCAAATACATTCCCATTTTCATCCGCGCATGCGCCTCGCCAGTAGGCTCTCCCCCACCGTATACAGCATCTTTTAACGGCGTGATCACTGCCTGAATTTGCATCGCCTTTTTTAAGTCCCCAGCTTGTACTGCCTGCCATAAGTCATTAATCAAGCCAGGGATAAAGGTCGCGAAACCGACCAAGGCTCCATCAACACCCTGCACCATTGATGCGAGCAGATATTCATCGTGGCAGGTGAGAATGGCTTTTGTTGGATCCGCATCGCGCACAGCCTTCACGTCAGCAGCGTACTTATTCATATCTCGCTGACCCACTTTGAATGCCTGAAGGTAAGGCAACTTCGCGAGTTCAGCCATTGTTGCGGTCGAATATGAGGCGCGAGTCCAAGCAGGGTAGACGTGTGCGATCAAATCGAGCCCAGACTCTGCAATCACGTCAAAATACTCTCTGACATGGCTTGGGCGGAATCCGAACCGCAGCCAATGGTGCGGCGGCATCACATCCAAAGCTGTCGCACCTGCTTTTTTGGCCATCTCTGCGTGTACACGAGCGTCCCTTAAGCCTTCACACACGATCGACGACACCACAGGAGTACGATGCGCAATCTCACTCGCAACGATCTGGGTGACCTGGGCACGCTCGTCTGGGGTTAACGAAAATACCTCACCCGTGTGACCATTTGTCATCACCGCAACGACACCGGGCTGCTTTGACAACCAAGAGGCCAGCTTACGCAAGCCCGATTCGTCGATTTTGTGATCGGCGGTAAACGGACACGCAATCGCAGGAATGATTCCCTTATAGTTACTAATGGTCGGCACGTGTAGCTCCCTATTCGTTGGCGGCAATAAGCCCGTTAATATGTACAGGCCACACTTTGCTCGTATAAGGTTTGCATTGCCAATGCTATTTACTTTGACTTCTATGCTTAAAAAGCACTGCCCATGAATCCAACCTGGCTAGAAGATTTCTTGGCGCTAACAAAGTCGGGCAATTTTTCCCGAGCTGCCGAAGAGCGGCACATGACCCAGCCTGCCTTCAGCCGGCGTATTCGCGCCCTGGAGGAATGGCTTGGTGTCGAGCTGTTCGACCGAACACATCAGCCACTAGGGTTAACCCCAGTCGGCCAATGGTTTGTGGGGGTGGCTCAGCGCGTCTTGGGTGATCTTGAACAGCTACCCGAGCAAGCACAGGCGCTTTCCCAAGCCCATTCGAACACCCTAAGATTCGCTTCCACGCATGCCCTTTCCTTTACATTCCTTCCGAAATGGCTCCGAACGATGGAGTCTCGTATCGCAGTCGGGGGCATTGAGCTGGTGTCGGACGTGTTTCAACGCTGCGAATCCCTCATGCAACAAGGCAAGACGCAGTTTTTACTCACCCACGCGCATGCTCTTGTCCCCTCTACCCTCGATACTTTGAGCTTTCCCTCGATCGTCATTGGTACCGAAGCCTTGATTCCGGTATCAGCTCCAAGTGCAAAGAGCACCAAACCATTATTCAGTTTGCCACCCACTCCCGGCGCAACGGTGCCGATACTCTCCTATAGCGCAGGCTCTGGGCTAGGCAGAATTTTCAGAGCCATCAAAGAAGGGGCACTTGCGAAGCGGTCGGTCGACACTGTGTTCACAGCGGATCTAGCAACGGTCCTGAAGACAATGGTTCTCGAGCAGCGCGGGCTCGCCTGGCTGCCAACAGGCCTGATTGAGGACGAACTCAACTCTGGACGTCTGGTGCACGCGGCTGATTCTTCGTGGGATATCGAGTTAGAAGTCAGGTTGTACCGTCAGCCCGAAATTAAATCAGCCGCTGCAAATGCACTTTGGCAGGCGATTCCCGCACCCAAAAAATTGTTGCAAGGATGAAAAAACTGCATTAGCATGGGGCATTGATGTAGTGAACACTACATAAAACTTGCCGCTTATATAAAGGTATCCCCATGTACGATCATTTCCAGATTGAGCGCCTCATTGATCTTTGGCTGACCGAAGATATTGGCTCTTGCGACCTCACTGCTCAACTCATGATCGACGAAGATGCGATCAGCACCTTTCACATGAATGCCCGAGAGCCGATGTACATCGCCGGGATTGATGTTGCCGCACGCATTTTCACTAAATATGACTCCCGTTTGACCATCACCAAACTCGTTAAAGATGGCGAGCGTGTAGAAAAAGGCAAGCGCATCATGACGATCTCGGGGCCTGCCCGAAGCATCGTGACAGCTGAGCGCCCTGCCTTGAATATCCTTCAGTTGCTCTGCGGGATTGCGACAGAGACAGCGCGCTACTGCGCCGCCATGGCTGGCACCAAAGCCAAATTGATTGATACCCGCAAAACAACACCAGGTTTGAGGATGCTAGAGAAGCATGCCGTGACCTGCGGTGGCGGCTTAAATCACCGACTCGGCCTCGACAATGGCGTGATGCTCAAAGACAACCATATCGCCATCGCTGGCAATATCAAAAAAGCTGTAGAGCGAGTGCGCGAAAGACTGCCTGTCCTCACAAAGGTGGAAGTCGAGTGCGACCGCATTGAACAAGTGCAAGAGTCCCTTGAGGCGCAGGTAGATGTGATCATGCTGGACAACATGTCCGTCGAAGAAATGGCCAAGGCAGTTAAATTAGTGAATGGCCGCGCCAAAATAGAAGCCTCAGGCGGCATCCGCATCGATACCATTCATGCAATCGCCATGACAGGCGTGGATTACATTTCGACCAGCAAGATCACACAAGCTGCGCCAGCAGTGGACATCGGGCTCGACGAGTAACGCCACAGCATGGCTGCAGGCAGCTTCTTTTTTGTTGTTGGCCCCAGCGGAGCAGGCAAAGACAGCCTGCTCGATGGCGTGCGGCCGTTGCTCGATCCGTCCCGCTTTATCTTTGCGAAGCGTACGATCACGCGCCCTGAGGG
>CAIYWO010000295.1 GCA_903929925.1 uncultured beta proteobacterium
ACAATGCATCGAGAGCAGCAGCTTCCGGCGAAGCGCATGTACTTGCGGCCTCAACCGAGGGCATTGACATTGAAACGGGGGACGGTGTGCTGCGCTTGCTTGTTCTACAGCGGGCCGGCGGCAAACGCCAAGCAGCAGCTGTGTTTATTTCTGGGTGGTCTTGGGCTCGCGCAACTTAAGCACCAAAATTGTGAGCGCCAGCAGGAATGTAATACTGTTCGCAAAAATCAGTGGCCATGACTCAACCAGCAGGCCGTACACCAGCCAAAGCGCTATCCCAGACGTAAACATCACGTACATTGCGAGTGAAATCGAATGTGTATCGCGGGTGCGAATCGTTTTGATGGTTTGCGGGAAGAAAGCAGCTGTCGTTAAAAATGCCGCGATATAGCCCAGGACTTCAGGATGAAACACGCTTGGCTAAACCCGCTCAAGTTCACGCTGCTCTTTGCGCAGCCGCGCCTTGAGTCGCGTTTGCTTGAGCATCGAAAGGTGCTGCACAAAGACTTTGCCGTTTAGGTGATCGATCTCGTGCTGGACACAGACGGCCAACAAGCCGTCAGCATCAAATTCATACGCTTTACCTTCTAAATTGAGCGCACGCACCCGCACACGGGCTGGGCGATCCACTTCGTCATAGACGCCAGGCACCGATAAACAACCTTCTTCGTACGTGTTCTGGTCATCGCTCTCAGAGATGATCTCTGGATTAATCAATACACGCAGATCGTTTTTCTCTTCGCTGACGTCAATCACCACCACACGCTCATGCACGTCCACCTGCGTCGCCGCCAACCCCACGCCCGGGGCCTCGTACATGGTTTGCGCCATATCCGCGGCAAGCTTGCGAATACGATCATCCACGCAAGTCACTGGCTTAGCGATTTTATGCAAGCGCTTATCGGGATAATGCAGGATTGTCAGTAGTGCCATATGTTGAGTTATTTTAGGCAGAGATTTAATGAATGTTTAATTTTAATTTAATAATTACACGTTTTCTAATAGCCGTTTTAAATCTGAACGATAGCTAAAGCCAGGCTGGACAAACCCGCCCAGGCACCAACCTGCTCTGCAATGGCCCGTGTCACACTTTCGGGCATGCATGATTCCGCCCTTCCGACACAACGCCACGCCTACCTAAGACTCAGTTTCGAGCCTGGTATCGGGCCTATTCTGGCGAATCGGCTCTTACATCGATTTCCCGATCCAATCGCTCTGTATTGCGCGACACCTGAAATACTTAGCACGATCGTGCCAAGAACCCGCGCCTTGCAACTCGCCCGACCAACCCCACCGGATCTGCGTGCGGCAATCGAGACCGCACTGCAATGGTCCTCCACCGAAGGGCACGCCCTATTGACGCCGGATCAAACAGAATACCCGGCCGCTCTGCGACACACAGAGGATGCCCCCGTTGTCTTATATGCGCACGGCAATCTAAAACAACAGACGGCGCAAGCCATCGCGATCGTTGGTACCCGGCACCCAACGGCCGACGGCCTCGATCATGCCCACGCGTTTGCGCGTAGTCTCGCGGGGCACCACTGGTGTGTCGTGAGTGGCCTGGCCAGCGGCATAGACGCGGCAGCACACCGCGGCGCACTTGCGGCCGGCCCAACAGCAGCCTCCACAATCGCGGTGCTTGGCACCGGCATTGACATCATCTATCCTCGCGCGCATCAACGCCTCGCCGCGCAAATTGTGGCTGAAGGCGGCCTGCTGCTGTCAGAGTTCGCGTTGGGCGCCGGACCTATCGCCGCTAACTTCCCGCGGCGTAATCGTTTGGTAGCAGGCTTAACTCGCGGCACACTGGTAATTGAAGCGGCACTCAAAAGCGGCTCACTCATCACGGCGCGACTGGCAGTGGATTTAGGACGTGAGGTCTTTGCACTTCCTGGTTCGATCCATTCGCCCTTAAGTCGCGGCCCCCATTCCCTGATTCAGCAAGGCGCAAAGCTGGTCACCTGCGCAGAAGATATCCTTCAAGAGCTAGGTACCTGGCAACAAGCTCCTTTAATCAACCTTGGACTCAGCGAGCGCCGTGCGTCCACGTCCTCATCACCCATCTGGAGCGCAATCGGCTACGATCCTATTACCGAAGAGACACTGATACGACGCACAGCAATGCGGGCAGCAACCCTTCACGAGGCACTGCTTGACCTTGAACTCGCTGGACATATTCAGCGTCACCCCGATGGACGCCTCAGTCGTAAGCACAACTAGGCAACCTTAACAGTTGACTCAATCTCTATGACTCGAATGAATGCGCACTACGTTTTTGCCCTAACTGCTCTGCTGGGTGTTGCTGCAAATGCGCCAAGCACCGCGCATGCGCAAACATGTAACGCCGTTGTGCAAAGTGATGACGCCCTACGCTACACCCCTGAATCGATCGAGGTGCCGAGTACATGTAAGGACTTTACGGTGACGCTGACACACAGTGGTCGCTTGCCTGTTCTGGCAATGGGGCACAACTGGGTGCTGGCTAAAAAGGCCGACATGACAGGTGTGGCCCGCACCGGAATGCTAGCAGGTGCCGCAAATCAATATGTCGATCCGACCGATCGGCGAGTCATTGCGCACACCAATGTCATTGGTGGCGGCCAAGCCAGCTCGGTCAGCTTTCCCGTGTCTGCGTTGCAGTCCGGTGAAACTTACGCGTTCTTCTGCACGTTTGCAGGACACTCCCCCGTCATGCAAGGCACGCTCGTCCTAAAGTAGGCTAACCGCGCGAACCGAATATTGCAGAGCCAACGCGGATTTCCGTTGAGCCTTCTTCAATCGCAATTTCAAAATCGCCGCTCATGCCCATCGACAATCGATCAAGCGCTATACCTTCGATAGCTTCCTGGCGCGCACGCTCTTGCAACTGCTTAAGTTGAGAAAAGCACGCGCGAACAGCCTGCGTATCATCAGAAAGGACCGCCATCGTCATCAGGCCTCGCACCCGTAATGTCTGGTAGCTAGTCAGTTTGCGTAGAAATTCAAATAGTTCGGTGGGCTCAAGCCCAGACTTTGTCTCTTCCGGTGAGGTTTTCACTTGCACCAGTACATCGATCGCACGGCCCTCTTGCTGCAGCCGGCGCTCAAGCGCCTCGGCCAAATCGAGGCGATCTAACGACTGAAGTTCGTGGGCAAACTTTGCAACTTCTTTCGCCTTATTCGTTTGCAGGTGGCCAATAACGACCCACTGCACACCACAATCTGCAAGCAAAGGCGCTTTTTGCGCAACTTCCTGCATCCGGTTCTCGCCAAACCTAGTGAACCCTAAGGCAATCGCCTCACGGATCGCCGGCACCTCAAATGTCTTGCTCACTGGCAAGAGCGTCACTTCCGCAGGGTCACGCCCCGCACGCGCGCAGGCCAGCGCGATTCTGTTACGGATCTCGGCGATTCTCTCAGCCATCGAATTGCTGCTATTTGTCATAGGACTCAGTGTGCTCATCTAGTTATGTCTCTTACGATATCACCCCCGCGCACCGCACTAGTGCATGGGGACACAAAAAAGAAGTGGTTACCCCAGCCAGCACCACTTTGGCGCATAAGCCAACTGACCAAGGTGTCGTAAATCATCAAGGCAACGAGTCATGCTGCGCGTGAAGCACCACATTTTAAAGCTGGCACGGGTTTTGCTTGAGTAGGCTCAGCATAGCCGCCTCTTCATACAGGACGATATGCGGCCACCCCTAAGCCGGCAAAACCGGCGCGTTATTGACTCAGGAGTTTTGAAATGAAACGCAGATTAGCTCTCAAACAACTTACCGCAGTCAGTCTATTAGCCATGTGCGGCGTCATGCCCCAAGCCTTCGCGCAGGAAACCATCAAAGTCGGTATCTTGCATTCCCTGTCTGGAACGATGGCGATTTCAGAAACGTCGCTAAAAGATGTTGCACTGATGACTATCGAAGAAATCAACGCCAAAGGTGGCGTGATGGGCAAGAAGCTTGAGCCGGTCATCGTCGATCCAGCTTCAAACTGGCCTTTGTTCGCTGAGAAAGCACGTGAACTGATCGCTCAAAACAAGGTTTCTGTCGTGTTCGGTTGCTGGACCTCCGTTTCACGTAAGTCCGTATTACCAGTCTTTAAAGAACTCAATAGCCTCCTGTTCTATCCAGTTCAGTACGAAGGCGAAGAGCTCGAGAAAAACGTTTTCTACACCGGCGCAGCACCAAACCAGCAAGCCATTCCAGCTGTTGAATACCTGATGAGTGCAGACGGCGGCGGTGCCAAGCGCTTTGTCTTGTTGGGTACAGACTACGTCTACCCACGCACCACCAACAAAATTCTGCGGGCCTTCCTTCATTCCAAGGGCGTGAAGGACAGCGACATCGATGAGGTGTACACACCTTTCGGTCACTCTGACTATCAAACCATCGTTGCAAACATTAAAAAGTTCTCCGCAGGCGGTAAGACTGCCGTGATCTCGACGATCAACGGCGACTCGAACGTACCGTTCTACAAAGAACTCGGCAACGCCGGCCTGAAAGCCACTGATGTCCCAGTTGTTGCTTTCTCGGTAGGTGAAGAAGAGCTTCGTGGCGTCGACACAAAACCGCTCGTGGGCCACTTGGCAGCCTGGAACTACTTCCAGTCGATCAAGAACCCAGTGAACGCAGACTTTGTGGCTAAGTGGAAGGCCTATGCCAAGGCAAAAAACCTGCCGAACAACGCAACTGCTGTGACAAACGACCCAATGGAAGCAACTTACGTTGGCATCCATATGTGGAAGCAAGCTGTTGAACAAGCCAAATCAACCGACACAGACAAAGTGATCGCTGCAATGGCCGGACAAAAGTTCACAGCGCCGGACGGCTTCACCATCGAGATGGACAAGACCAATCACCACCTGCATAAGCCAGTCTACATCGGCGAAATTCAGGCCGACGGTCAGTTCAGCGTCGTATGGAAGAGCAAGGGCCCAATCCGCGCTCAGCCTTGGAGTCCCTTCATCGCTGGTAACGAAGGCAAGCAAGGCCTGTAACTCCATATTATGAGACTGTCTCGACATGTTTTTGAATTTTCCTTTTTGGACAAGATGTTTGCTCGCGCTTTTGCTAGTGTTGCCGCTGCAGGCCGTATCCGCTGCAGAGTTGTTGGATCGGCAAGTACTCGCGGGATTGGCGGGCGACAGCAACGACGAGAAGGTGACTTCCATCACAGCGCTCGGGCAGCTCTCTACCCCAGCCGCAGCCAAAGTATTGGCTGCTCTGGGGGATGGCAGCGTTCTGATTGCCTCTGACGGCACGGTATTACTCGCCGTCGGCAATAATCAAGTTCTGAATCCAAGCACAGGTGAAACGTCTGCGACTCCGTCAGGCGCACAGGCGTTTACGCTTAACAACCGGCTAAGACGCGCGCTGCAGTCTGCCCAGGCCAGCTCCGAATTATTCTCAACCGATCGCAACATCAGGCTTGCTGCGGCGGCTCGTTTACAAAAAGAAGCCGATGCGTCGCGCGCGCCAATGATTGAGCGCGCCCTCGAATCTGAAAAAGATTCACAAGTTAAACAGGCACTCGAGACAGCACTTGCCAGCGCTGCGATCAGGAGCGACGACCCCAAACTGCGACTCAAAGCGGTTGTCACTTTAGGCGAAAGTAAAAACGCTATTTTCAAATCGCAACTGCTTACGATGGTGACGCCGGCCTCTGATGGTAAGTATGCGGAAAGCGATCCGCAGGTGCGTGCTGCGGCGAAGACCGCTCTTGAAAAAATCGAACGTCAGGAATTTATCGTTAGCTGGGTCGGAAACCTTTTCTTCGGCGTGAGCCTTGGCAGCGTGCTGCTGCTTGCGGCACTCGGCCTGGCGATTACGTTCGGCTTGATGGGCGTCATCAACATGGCCCACGGCGAGCTCTTGATGATAGGCGCGTACGCCACCTATGTTGTGCAGGCACTATTCAAGCAATGGCTGCCTGCATGGATCGACTGGTATGTTCTCGCAGCACTGCCTGTTGCATTTCTTGTCACTGCGCTCGTTGGTATGGCGCTTGAGCGCACCGTTATTCGTTGGCTCTATGGTCGCCCCCTTGAAACCCTGCTTGCCACTTGGGGCATTAGCCTCATGCTGATGCAAGGCGTCCGCAGCATTTTTGGTGCGCAGAACGTAGAGGTTGCAAACCCAAGCTGGATGAGTGGGGGCCTGACGTTATTCGGTAGCTTGACGCTGAGCTACAACCGGATCGTGATCGTCGGCTTCGCGCTGTGCGTGGTGGTCGCCGTGTGGTTTGTGCTGAACTTCACGCGCCTGGGATTATTTGTTCGGGCGATCACGCAAAATCGTCGGATGGCAGATTGCGTGGGTGTGCCGACTGGCCGCGTGGACATGCTGGCCTTCGGCTTAGGCTCGGGCATCGCCGGTCTTGCGGGGGTGGCGCTGTCACAGTTAGGAAACGTTGGACCCGATCTAGGTCGCAGCTACATCGTTGATTCCTTCATGGTCGTCGTGCTCGGTGGCGTCGGGCAACTCGCGGGCACAGTCGTTGCGGCAATGGGACTCGGCGCACTAAACAAAATCATTGAGCCCTTCTGGGGAGCGGTGATCGCAAAAATCGCCATCCTTTTATTTATCGTCCTGTTTGTGCAAAAGCGTCCGCAAGGTTTGTTCGCGCCAAAAGGCAGGAGCGCAGAATGAGCACGACACCCATGCCGGCAACGCATTACGCCTCCAGCACTAGCCTCTATTCCGCTAAAGCATGGGGTGCCATCACCCTGGTCGTAGCGATTTTCGCGGCCCTCCCTGCCTTGAATCTCGCCTTCCCTGCCGGCCATCCCTTGCACGTCTCTGCGTTTGCAATTGCACTGATCGGTAAATTCATTTGTTACGCCATGGCGGCACTTGCCCTCGATTTAGTGTGGGGCTACACCGGGATCTTGTCCCTGGGACATGGTCTGTTTTTTGCGTTGGGTGGCTATGCGCATGGCATGTATCTGATGCGTGCAGCCAAGCCATCGCCAGAGATGGTGCCCGACTTTATGACCTTCTTGAGCTGGAAAACATATCCCTGGTTCTGGTCTTTCACGGAACACTTCTGGTATGCAGCGCTTCTCGTCGTCGTGGTGCCGGGCTTACTCGCCTTTTTGTTTGGCTACTTCGCTTTTCGCTCGCGTATTAAGGGCGTCTATTTTTCAATCATCACACAAGCTCTGACTTTCGCCGCGATGCTCTTATTTTTCCGCAATGAGACAGGCTTCGGTGGTAACAACGGCTTCACCGATTTCAAAAAAATTCTAGGCTACGACATCACCTCTACTGATACACGCGCTGTGTTGTACTGGATCAGCCTTGCAACACTCTTGGGCGCATTGATACTGAGTCGCGCCATCACACAGTCCAAACTTGGTCGCGTGTTGACAGCGATTCGCGATTCCGAAGGTCGGCTAAGGTTTCTGGGCTATGAACCGCTAGGCTTCAAACTATTTATCTGGACCTTCTCTGCAATGCTTTGTGCGGTAGCGGGTGCACTCTATGTTCCGCAAGTGGGCATTATCAATCCAGGTGAGATGTCGACAGAGAACTCCATCGAGATGGTAATCTGGGTCGCAACAGGAGGACGCGGCACCTTAGTTGGACCTATTATCGGCGCCGGTGCAATCAACGGCCTCAAGACTTGGTTCACCAGCGTCTTCCCTGAGTTTTGGCTCTACGCACTTGGTTTAATTTTTGTCTTGGTCACGCTCTTTCTTCCGCAAGGACTGGTTGGTCTCGCGCGCCAAATTAGTCGGCGCATCAAAGGAGAGAAAGCATGAGCCTCACATCCAACTCCCCTGTGATCGCCGAAGACGTTCATGGCTCAGGTGGCACCGCCTCCTATGGTCGCATCAAGCCGACTGGCGTGGACACAACGCACGGTGCGATTCTGTATCTAGAGTCGATCAGCGTCGTCTTTGATGGCTTTCGCGCACTCAATGATTTATCACTCGATATTGGCGTTGGCGAATTGCGCTGCATTATCGGGCCAAACGGTGCCGGCAAGACAACCATGATGGATGTCATCACCGGCAAAACCAAGCCCACTTCAGGCACCGCGTTTTTTGGTCAAAGTATTGATCTCACCAAAATGAACGAAGCGCAAATTGCGGACGCAGGGATTGGCCGAAAATTTCAACGCCCTACGGTTTTTGAACACCACACGGTTTTTGAAAACCTCGAACTTGCGATGAAGACGAATAAGGGTGTGCGTTCAACCCTCTTTGCACGCCTCAATAGCACCCAACGCGACAACATCGCCGCCACGCTTGATTTGTTGCGGCTGGGTAGTGAAGCACGCCGCCCAGCAGGCTTACTGTCGCATGGCCAAAAGCAGTGGCTTGAGATCGGCATGCTGCTGATGCAAGAACCCTTACTCTTGTTGCTTGACGAGCCTGTCGCTGGCATGACCGATGCCGAAACTGAACGAACCGGTGAACTGTTGAATGATCTGCGCGGCAAGCACTCGCTTGTTGTGGTCGAGCACGATATGGATTTTGTGAACCAGATTGCACAGGGCGGCAAAGTCACCGTGCTGTGTGAAGGATCCGTCTTGGCCGAAGGCACGATGGCACAAGTACAGGCCGATCAAAGAGTCATTGAAGTGTATTTGGGACGCTAATCATGTTGGACGTGCAAAAAGTCGATCAGTTCTACGGCAGCAGTCACACACTGCGCGGCATCTCGCTGACGGTCAAGCGCGGCGAATGCATGGCCTTGCTCGGACGTAACGGCGTTGGCAAAACGACTCTGCTCAAATGTCTGATGGGTGTCCAATCCATCGCCTCGGGCGGCATTAGCTTTGAAGGCGTCGACATCAGCAAACTCGCGCCACATGCCCGCGCAAAAATGGGAATGGCGTACGTGCCACAGGGCCGTGAAATATTTGCTCGCCTCACGGTCGAAGAGAATATTCTGATGGGGATGGCAACTAAATCGAGTAGCCAAGCGCGCGATATCCAAGAAGACATTTTTGAGCTCTTCCCTGTTTTACGGACCATGCTCTCGCGACGAGGCGGAGACTTATCTGGCGGACAGCAGCAACAACTTGCCATCGCCCGCGCACTCGTCGCACAGCCCAAACTCATTATTTTTGACGAGCCAACCGAGGGTATCCAGCCTTCCATCATTAAAGACATTGGGCGCGTGATCAATTTGCTACGCAATCGTGGCGACATCGCCATTTTGTTGTGTGAGCAATACTTCGACTTCGCACGCGAACTGGCCGACCGCTTCGTCGTGCTCTCGCGCGGCGAAGTCGTCGCAACCGGCGACCGCTCCGAAATGGACAGCGAAGAGGTCAAACGCCACCTGTCGGTATAAACAGCGAGCCTGGCATATCGCCGTCGCCTGAGTTGGCCGCTTTTTCGGGCGGTGGGCGGTGGGCTCGCAGCCGTGACTGGAGCGGGTGGGCTTTGCCCACTTCCCTCGCAACCCGCTAGCTGGCGCGTCAGCTCCGAACTCGGCCCTTCGGGCCTCAGACAGGCGGAGCTGACACTGCGCCATCTTTAGCGGGTGGCTCGGCTCGCTCCAAATGTCACGGCTGCGAGCCCACCGCCC
>CAIYWO010000296.1 GCA_903929925.1 uncultured beta proteobacterium
ATTACCCGGACAAGAAGCAAGACATTGCGGGTGCTGTTGCATTGTTGAAGAAGTCGGGTTACACCAAGGCCAATCCGTTGCGAGTGGAGCTCACTGCTCCAGACGACACTTCTGGTTTGGTGCTTATGATCCAGACCCTGGCCGAGCAGGCTAAGAAGACGGATGGCGTTGTCATCATCGACGCAAAGGTCATTGACGGTGGAACGTACTGGAGCGCCAAGGGCCAGTACATGAATACCGGTTTCTACACCACCTATTGGTCTGGTCGTTCCTACCTCGCGCAGGCAGCTGCATCGATGGATGTGTATCCAGAGACCAAGTTCCCACCTGCCGGAAGCACTTTCCGTAAGGACTACGAATTGGCATCAGGAACAGTTAACGCGAAGAAGCGTCGTGAGATCGTTGCACGAATGCAAAAAGAAGAGTATGAGAAGGGTGCTTACATCATTCCGTTCTTCAACAACTTTGCCGATGCTTACTCCACCAAGGTGCAAGGCGTCGTGGTGCGTCCAGCGCAGTTGAATATGGATTACTACCAGCACGGATTCAAGTACATTTCTTTGGCTTAGTGCTTGTATCTCTCAAATAGTCGAACCGCCGTCCACATTGTGTGGACGGCGGTTCTGTAATTAAGGTTGTCTCAGTGAAATTATCAATCGTCAAATTTTTGATTAAACGCGTGCTTCTCGGCGTCCTCACGCTTTTTATCGTTTCGCTGTTGATTTTCGGAGTTACACAGGCGCTTCCATCCGACCCTGCAGAAGCGATCTTGGGAAGGGAAGCCACACCAGAGGCTCTCGCTGCTCTGCGAGCCGACTACGGGTTGGACAAGCCGTTGATCAATCAATACGGCAGTTGGCTAGGAGGTGTATTGACGGGGGACATGGGTACGTCCTATGCCACCATGACGCCAGTAGGCGAGTACATCAGCCCACGAATAGGCGCTTCATTTTTCTTGTTGTTGATTGCGGCAGTGGGGTCGATTCCGCTTTCGATCATTATTGGTGCCAATGCGGCGCTTCGTCGAGACAAAAAGTTTGATACGTCGTCATCGCTTATTTCATTGATTCTTGCTGCCATGCCCGAATTCGTTGTTGGAACGATTCTTACGGTCATTTTTTCCACGACTATTTGGCAAATCCTCCCGGCTGTTACGTATTTAGAAGTTGGCGCTCCGCCATGGAGCGACCTCAAAGGTCTGACTCTTCCAGTGTTGACGTTGCTGATCGCTGTAACGCCGTATGTCTCGCGCGTTATGCGCGCCGCGATGGTCGAGGTACTAGAGAGTGATTACGTGGAGATGGCTCGGTTAAAAGGGATGGACGAGCGGACAGTGCTTTGGCGGCACGCTATGCCCAATGCGGTGGGCCCGGCCTTTCAGGTGATTGCCCTGAACCTTGCGTACCTTGCAGGCGGCGTCATCATCGTCGAGCGGTTGTATAACTTCCCGGGCATCGGAAGCGCCCTTGCCGATGCCGTTCGCTCGAGGGATTTGCCGGTTATTCAGTTTCTTGCTTTAGTTATCGCGGGTGTTTACGTGTTGACTAACTTGCTTGCCGACATTGGCACAGTGCTCGTCACTCCTCGTTTGCGAACGA
>CAIYWO010000297.1 GCA_903929925.1 uncultured beta proteobacterium
TGCGGTCACATCAACCGGCTTTGCCCGTATTGGCCGCTTTGGTGCCCATCCCGTCTGACCTGCGTGCTGCACGGCGCCGAGGGTTCAATCCCGCAGGCGAAATTGCCGTCGAGTTGTCACGACTATCGGGCCTGCCTCTCAGAAGGTTATGGCTGACGCGTACGCGAAGCGGTGAGAGTCAAAAGTCACTGGATCGTGCGGCAAGAAGAAAGAGTGTTGAGGGCTTGTATCAGAGCCCAATAGTGTTGCCAGAAGTGTGGGTCGGCCTTGTGGATGACGTGATGACAACAGGAAGCACTCTGGAAGCAGGAGCAAGTGCTTTGCTTAGGGCAGGTGTACAGGGTGTCATTGGTCTCGTCGCCGCACGCACACCGCACCCAGATCGACGTGATCAGGAAGACCTTGATCCATATCAATAGCTGACAGTCGGGTGGGTGTTAAGGTGAAAAAACCGCAAGACTGATGCGGCGTTTGAGGGGAGGGGTAGATGAAAAATGCATCACAACGCGCGGGCCTGATTGCCGCACTGGCGCTGTTTGGGGGCGGGTTGCTCTTGTCATGGATGACACATGGGACGGGCACAGTCCAAGATGACCCTAAGCGAGGAATCAGTATTCCAAAACAGTTGACGGTACCTTTTCAGGTGCAAGCAGCTTATAACGACAAGGATATTTTCTTTCGATACCGTTGGCCAGCACCAAAGCCCAGCATCTTTCATGACGTCGTCGTCTACGAAGGCGGCAAGTGGGTGCGCAAGGGCAAAGGCAATCCAGGTTCAGAGAGGGACGGGATGCATGAGGATCGCGTCGCAATGATGCTTGACGACGGTAGCGTGCCCGAGTTTGCGCGCTATGGTGGCTATATGACGATTGGCTCCGGGATTGCGAGTTTTACAAAGCACGCAAGTGATAAGGAAGTTACGGCACATCCCTATCTCGGGAAAAAATTGAAACAGGAAGAAGTTTCAAAATCGATGCCGGAAACACGTACCGATCAAAATGAGTGGTCTAGCGTTCAGTCGGAGGAAGTACTTAAGGCCCAGCGCAAGGCCGGCTATTTTCTTGATCTGTGGCATTGGCGGGGGCATCGTTCAAACCCGATTGGAATGTCGGATGATCAGTTGATCGCAGAGGCACGGTTGGGTGATGGGGGTAAGAGCTCCGCAACGGGGAATTGGGATGCCAAGCAAAATCAGCCTCAGTGGATGTTTAATTCCGCTAAGACAGGCTACAAAGCCCTGCGTTGGGATGACGTCAGGTCAGGGAAGATTGATCAAGACTCCATCTACTTCTTGCGCGAGGGAGACGTTGTTCCCTTTGATCCACAAGCTGGGTGGAAGGAGGGCGACACGTTGCCACGACGACTGTTGCGAACACCCGAAGGTTCGGTGGCTGATGTTGCGGTACAGGGAAAAGGGCGTTGGTCAGATGGATTTTGGGAGGTGACGCTTACGCGCAAACTTGATACGGGCAACCCGTTGGACGACAAGATTTTGAAAGACCGAGGCGCGTATGCGGTTGCTTTCGCAATTCACCGTATGGCAACGGGTACACGTTGGCACTATGTGTCGCTGCCTTTTTCTCTAGGTCTCGAACGTTCGGGGGATATTGTTGCAAATAAGTTTGTAGGCGATACCCCTAAGTGGAGTGACAAGTGGACGAAGATCGAGTTGTTCTATCCTGGACAGGTCAGTTGGCCGCACTTAAACAGCAAGCAACACGCTGGCGCACAGTACATCCGCAAAGGGCAACCTGTGACAACACATCACAGCGTCGAGCAGCTAAAGCACTACGGTGTTGAGGCAGAGTTTGCGCAAGAAATCCGGCGACAGTGGCTGTTGACCCTGTTGGCAGGGGTGCTCATGATCACGGCGTTCGGCGTTGCTTTTAATCAGCTACTCAAGCGTAATCAGGGAGCATAGCGATGGCACCTTATCATGTTGTATTGGTTCACTTTCCGATTGCGTTGTGGATGACGGCGACGTTAATCATTATTTTTCGTGCGATGTCCGACGGGCCCACCGCGAAACTCTTTGATCGAGCCTTGGTGCCATTACTCAGCCTTGGGTTGATTTCCGGGATGGTGGCTTTCTCGGTTGGTCTAATGGTTTGGCCCTGGGAGACTATTTCTGCATCAGCGCTTGGCAGAAACCATGTTTTGACTGCGAGCTGGACCGTGGCTTATTGGGCTGTCATTCTGTATGTCCGTTGGGCTCGAGGCGAAAGAGTATGGGATGGGTTGTCTCGGTGGGTGAAGGCTGGATTGGCCGGCCTTGGCTGCGGACTGCTGGGGATCACCGGTACGCTGGGCGGACATTTGGTTGGCATCTATACGGATGTCTCAACGGGTCTACGCAAAATGGGGTGGGATGTCTACACAACGTTTTACGTGCCGGATAGTACATTGATCGTTCTGGCGATAATCAGCGCCCTTTTAGTTGGCATCGGTGTATGGGCTGGGCGTCGAAATACTCAATAGTTGGTGTTTGTACTGGCGCATTGTGCTTTAGCTCTGGCACAATGCCGCCATGTTTCATGTAATCCTCGTCCAGCCCGAGATCCCACCAAACACAGGTAACGTCATTCGGCTGTGCGCGAATACAGGCGCACGCCTACATTTGGTGAAGCCCTTGGGGTTTACTGTGGATGACGCGAAGCTGCGACGCGCGGGGCTTGATTATCACGATTGGCAGCCTATCGCCCAACATGAGAGCCTCGAACAGGCCATCGCGGTCATTGGCACTCCCGCCGATCGTGTTTTTGCGATTACGACAAAAGGTACGCGCCATGCCGGCGAGATGAACTATCTGCCAGGCGATGTATTTGTCTTTGGACGTGAAACGGCGGGCTTATCTGCACAACAGATGGAATTGTTTGCGCCCGAGCAGCGGTTGCGTTTGCCTATGCTGCCCACGCAACGAAGTTTGAACTTATCGAATGCTGTTGCGGTGCTTGTGTTTGAAGCCTGGCGTCAGCAAGGATACGCGGGCGCTAATTGAACGAAGTCGCGTGACATCAATCGAGTGACAGTTTTAAGCGTGCAATGACTTCATCCCAGCGTGACGTTTCTTGCCGCATTAAACGCGTGAGCTCCGGAGCCGACGAGCCAATCGCCGTAAAGTATTGCGCAGCAAACTTTGCCTTGATGTCTTCACTTTGAAGAATCGTCGTTAGCTCTTTTTGCAATCGGTCGGTGATGGCGGGTGGTGTGCCGCCGGGTGCAAGAATGGCGTTCCAGGAAATCGCTTCAAAACCCGGAAAGCCTTGACTCGCGACGGGTGTGAGACCAGGCAGAGCGCCTACTTCTGTCAGGCTTGTTATGCCAAGCGCTTTGACCTTACCGCTCTTGACTTGCGTCATCGCAATAGCAGGCACCATAAATGCTGCCTGGATATCTTGCCCAACAATCGCCGTTGTGACCTGCGGAAAGCCCGGGTATGGAATGTGTGTCAGGTCAATCCCAGCCTGATGCTTAAAGAGCTCCATGGCGAGATGGGACGCACTCCCAGCGCCGACTGAGCCGTAGTTTGCACGGCCAGGATTAGCCTTGAGGTGCGACACGAACTCAGAAAGTGTAGAGACTGGAAAGGCCGCATTCACAACCAGCACGTTGGGGCTGGTCGCGACCAGCGTGATTGGCGAAAGGTCTTTAAAGGGATCGTAGCCGAGTGTTTTTTTATAAAGCGTTGCGGCGGTGACGAGCGGCCCGTTGATCGTATAGAGCAGCGTGTAGCCATCGGGCGCGGCCCTTGCGACCAGGCGCGTACCAATGTTGCCCCCAGCGCCGGGTTTATTCTCGACGACGATATTTTGGTTGAGCGCCTTGGACAAAGGCGTTGCCAGAAGGCGCGCGAGCAGATCGGGTGAGCTACCTGCTGGGAAAGGAACGATTAGATGAATGGGGCGCTCGAGCGGCCATGCCTGCTGCGCATGCGCGAGTGCTGAAAAA